>BQMV01000140.1 GCA_022181005.1 Anaerolineaceae bacterium
CCGGAGCCAAACAAGCCGTCCTCGATAAAGCCATCGGCGATATCCTCAAACGCTACGGCGACGGCTCCATCATCCGCCTCGGCGAAGCGCATTTCATGCAGACTGAAACCTTCCCGACCGGCTCGCTCTCGCTCGACATTGCGCTCGGCGTCGGCGGCATCCCGCGCGGACGCGTCATCGAAATCTACGGACCTGAATCCTCCGGCAAGACCACTATCTGCCAGCACATCGTCGCCGAAGCGCAAAAGATGGGCGGCGTGGCGGCGTTCATTGATATGGAACATGCGCTTGATCCCGTCTACGCTGCGCGCGTCGGCGTGGACATTGACAACCTCTACGTCTCGCAGCCCGATACCGGCGAACAAGCGCTCGAAACCGCCGAAACTCTCGTCCGCTCTGGCGCGGTGGACGTGGTCGTCATCGACTCGGTCGCCGCGCTCGTACCGCGCTCCGAAATCGAAGGCGATATGGGCGACGCTACGATGGGCGTGCAAGCCCGCCTCATGTCGCAGGCGCTTCGCAAGTTAAGCGGCGCGATCAATCAGACCAAGACCGCCGTCATCTTTACCAACCAGCTGCGTCAAAAGATCGGCGTAATGTTCGGCAACCCCGAAACCACCACCGGCGGTCAGGCGCTCAAGTTCTACGCCTCCGTACGCCTCGACGTGCGCCGCATCCAATCCATCAAAGTCGGCGACGAGGTGATCGGCAACCGCACGCGCGTCAAAGTGGTCAAGAACAAAGTCGCGCCGCCGTTCCGCACCGCTGAGTTCGACATCATGTTCAACGAAGGCATCTCGAAGAGCGGCGACATCCTCGATCTGGCGACCAAATTCGAGATCGTCCAGAAGCGCGGCGCGTTCTATTCTTATGGCGACCAGCGCATTGGGCAAGGGCGCGAAAATGCAAAGGACTTCCTACGCGCCAACCCCAGCCTCATGGATGAAATAGACGCGATCATCCGCCAAAAAGCTCTCAGCGGCGAAATCGCCCTGCCGCTTGAGATCGGCGGCGACGATGGCGGCGGGAGTTTGGACGAAGAATAAACCCTTCGCAGGGGCGGACTTATGTGTCCGCCCTTTTTTCTTATGATGATCCTTCGACTTCGTTCGAGACGCCTTTTTCTCAGTCAACGCCTAATTTTCCTGATCGTATTCTCTCTCCTATCAGCCTGCACTTCCGCCGTTACGCCCGCGCCGTTCATCCCACCGACCGCGCCAGTTGCGCTCATCCAACCGACCTTCATCATCAACCCGACTGAAAACGCAGTCGTTCATCAGCCAACGCCGCTGGCGACGCTGCCCCCCACCGAACGCGCCGCTGAGAACTGCGTCAACAACCTGACCTTTGCCGAAGACCTCACCGTCTCAGATTATTCCTATATTGCCTACGGCGCAAGCATAGACAAACGCTGGCTCGTCCAAAACAGCGGAACTTGCAATTGGGACGAGACCTACCGTTTACGGCATATCGGCGGCGCGACTCTCGGCGCGCCTGAAGAGATCATGCTCTACCCGGCAAAATCGGGCGCGCAAGCCATCGTTCAAATCTTCTTTACCGCGCCCTTCGCCGACGGCGAATACGTCTCCGCCTGGCAGGCGTTCGACTCTTACGGCTTCGCATTCGGCGACCCGCTCTTTCTTCGGATCGAGGTCGCCGCGCCATAACCCAAGCTTCGCGGGATTTATTTAAGAATTCGCGGCAAAAGGTTTTGACTCGCGCAAGTCGTAAGCAAGTATAATCACATCATGAAACAGGGAACCTTCGAAAAAGAGATCTTCATCAAAGCGGACGCGAAAACCGTCTTCGCCATCGTCTCGGAATTCAGTCAACATCACAAAGTTCACCCGCTCATTCAGAAAGTGGAACGCGTCGCTGATGCGCCTCAAGGCGTTAAACGCTACTTGATCACCGACAGCCTGCAATGGGGACCGTTCAAATTCAAGATCAAGTATCGAGCCGATATCGTTTCCATGACTGAAGATACGGTTCACACCGAAGCGTATCAAGCGCCGCAGACCTACATCTCAAACACAACAACCGTAACGCCGCAAGCGGACGGCGTGCGCCTGCATGAAACCGTCACGCTCAAAGCGCCAAATCTCTTATTCGGCTACGCCTTCCAACAAGCGGAAATCGCGCATGAAGAAATGCTGAAGCGCATCAAAGCCTTCGCCGAACAAAGCGGAAAATCGTAACATCGTATTAATCTCAGACATAAAAAATCCTGATAGAATCAAGACTGAAAAGTTCTCACGAGCTTTTTCAGACTTATTCCGCAGCGCCGACTCGATTAAACGTCCTTCCGGGCAAGCCAGCGCCGCCAAAGGACGTTATCCTTCCATGCACTATAACCTCCGCCTGTTCTGGCGCACGTTCTATCGCTCGTTCTTCGCCTCAAAAGACTCACCCGCCCCGCTCAACCGCAGACGCTTGCTCTTCCTTATTTTTTTCTACGCGGTCTGGCCCCTCGGCTCGTTGTTCCATTGGTTCTGCTTCTGGCTCGACGACGTCCTCTTCCCCGCGCACAAAACGCATCCTGTTGAAAAGCCGCTGTTCATCATCGGCAACTTGCGGAGCGGCTCCACGTTTCTTCACCGCCTGCTCTCGCGCGATTCGACCTTCACCAGCCTCACCACGTGGGATATTTACCTGACCCCGTCCGTCGTTCAGAAGAAATTTACGCAATTCGTTTCGCGCCTCGACAAAAAACTGGGCGGGCATTTGCATCGCGCCCTCTACGCCTTCGACCGCCGCACGCTCGGTCAAATCAAAATCCATCCCATCTCGTTCTTCCAACCCGAAGAAGACGAAAATATCCTCATGCACGCTTGGGATTCGTTCTGGGGCACGTTCCTCTTCCCCTTCATGGATGAGTTCCCGGACTACCAGCATTTCGACGAAGCGCTGTCGCCCAAACACAAACGCCAGATCATGGCGTTCTACAAATCCATGTTACAACGGCACCTCTACGCGACAGGCAAAAAATATTATGTAGCAAAAGCCCCCGCCTTCAGCGCGAAGATTGAGAGCCTTGCCGAATTCTTCCCCGACGCGCGCATCATCTGCCTCGTCCGCAACCCGCTCGACATGCTCCCCTCCACCGTTTCGTGGATTCACTACTCGCGCGCCGTCTTCACCGGTCCGCATGAAAAATATATTTATCTGGATGAAATCCTCGACCTGACTCAGTACTGGTACCGCCACCCGCTACAATACCTCGACGCGCATCCTTCGCCCCGCGGCTTGATTCTCAGCTACGACGACCTGATCCAACGCCCCGAGCAGGTCATCCGCGGATTCTACGAACAGTTCGGCTACCCCGATAAACCGGGGCTGGAACGAATCGTCGACGAAGCCGTCAAAGAAACGCTCGCCTTCCGCAGCGACCACTCCTATTCCTACGAAGAAATGGGCTTCACCCGCGAGCAGATCGTCGAACTCTACGCCGATATCTTCGAACGCTTTGGCTTCGACAAACGCGAACACGAAATGGCAGGGATGAAGACCACAGTTTCAGCGTTCGATTAAACGAACAGGCCGGGTTGAACCCGGCCTGTTTTCGTACATCTATGTTTAGTGTCATTGTTTAGGAGTTACGCAGTTGAGCTTATTTCGTTGAAGTTGAACTATAACGGCGGCAGTGCAACTGCCCGCCAACTGCGTAAGTCATATTGTTAAAACTCAATCGGGGAGCCATACTTCCAAGCCGGTCAGGCGGCTCACGCGCTGGAGGTCTCGGTCAAACGCGGCAAAAAAGACCTGCATTCCAAGCGTCTCCTGCCAAAACATCGCTGCGGCAAGATGAAGCGAATCGCAGCCCCGGAGACCATACTTCCATGCAATGTCGCTCGCCCTCTCGATCGTCCCATCCGTCACGCGCAATCGGGTAAAACTCTGCCAATGGCTGAGAAAGTCGCTCCAAATTTCCTTCGCCCCCGCCGCAGAAACGATATTCATGCGGACCGCCTTCTGAAACGCGGCAGATATCTCCACTTTGGCGAGAACGCTGCTTCCAAAAAAATATCCCGACCCGCCCCAGCTACAAAAGTTCTCTGCCGAGGTATTGCACCCGAGAGCACAGTTTCTCACGTATCCCTGCGTCTCGCATTGAGCCTTGTCGGTGAGCGACTTGCAGTTGATCGGGTTGAGCGAGGTGTCGCAACGCGATTGCCCGCCGCCGATACAGGTGTTGCCAAATCCACATTCTCCAGGATCAGTACAACTTTTCGTACTATCATTCGAACAATATCCCGCCGTCGTAATCCCGCCACACTGTATCTGGCCTACACAGGACTGCGCGTGTACCCGTCCCACAAGTCGCCACCCAGTCTCTCCATACCGCACTACTCTCGCTGTTTCCCCAGTTAGCCAGCGCTCTCTTGCTATCTGCTCATCTGCCCGCTCGTAGCACAGAGCCGCCTCTGGGTTGTCACCTTGCATCGCCAGGCAGAGATACATATAAAGGTCACGGGTATAGCTACCGCTCACCTTGCCGCTCTCGTAGTTGGCGATTTGCACAGGGTCATACTGCACCCTCAGATCAAGATAGTCTCCCTCTCGCACCGCCGAGACACTCTGGAACACCATATCCCCCTTGCCCGTGTGGCGATACCCCGACTGCGCCTCACTCGTGAGCGTGATACGCACCCCGCCGTACTTGTGGCGATACCCATTGGCGAGGAGATACCAGTTGGCTCTCAGCGTGCTCACGCGGTACTCATAATCAGAGAGTTCTGTGGAGGCGCTAAAGGGTATAAGGAGCGCGAGCCCCGCGATGCCTAGCACTACGAATACAAGTAATAACAATAAAAGAATCTTGCTCTTGCCCCTCACCCTCTCAGACTATCATAGTAAAGCGTAGACAATCAACTGCTAGTCGTCTATCCATAGTGGGGGCTGTGCGTTATGGTCGCCCGCCTCATACTTTTTCAGCCATTCCTTATAAAGAAGTACTATTTCTGTATTAGGATCCCAATATTTGTCATCCATTTTCGCCGAATCTCTTAAACAAGATGCGCTTGCGTGATCGGTTGCGAGGCACTCATTGGTAGTGACTCCCAAAGGAGAGATGCCTCGGATCAACGCATAAGCCAAGTTGGGACCATTTTCATAAGGCTTGTTCTTTCTAGGACTATTTTCGTCAGGGTTCATCCACTGCTCAATTTTAAATTCAAGGTCATTACCCGCGATCCACACCATCCCATTTGTGTCCACATAAAACAGCGCAGAGTTCTCAGTAGACCTCTTTAGCGGCAACTCATCATTATCCGAAATAATTATGGAGTACCCCGCGAGCGGGTTGACCATCGCTTTTTTGTCAAAAAATCCCGTCTCAGGGTTGTACTGGGGGATCTCAAATCCGCCCCGCCCTGCCTTGAGTAGCTCCACATACTGCTCGAGCGTGATCTCGCGGTCAGCAGGGTTGCCTAACTCTCTGTAGCGTATCCACATATCTCTCAGAAATCCTCTTGCTATCTCTTTCCACGCACCTTCTGTCGCCCAGATCCCTTTGATGTGGTACTTGCCTGTTGCAATCCCCTCCTCTGGTATCACGCCAATTGGGATATCTATCCCTTCATAGGGTTGTGTCCACACTATCGTAAGGCGACTTGGCTTCATATCAAGACCATACTCAGGATTATTGAGCTCCTCGGGGATGTTGATGCCCTCTGCCTTGAACTTGTCTGCGACCGTAGGGTCTATCTCGCCGTAGGAGGGGAGGACGGATTCGGGAGTGACCGTGATTGTCGGCATTGACGCGGGCGTTTGGGTCGGCGTTGGAATCAAGACATCGGAAGTCTCCGAGACTTCCGATGTCTGCGTCGCTGCCGGCTCAGACGCTGAGATGGCACATGAAATTACTACAAGCGCGGCGATGAAAAATGCGGCAATTTTCTTTTGCATGTTGTCCTCTAAGAAAGCGGACTATATCATTCTCAGCGCCTCGCGAGTCTGTTCCACATCATCTTGGATCTGCGCCGTCAGCGCCTCCACCGAATTATATTTCAATTCGTCGCGCAGCCGAACGATAAATTCAAGCCGAAGCGTTTCATCATAAATATCGCGGTCAAAGTCAAGCAGGTACGCTTCCACGCTCAGCGAATTTCTATCAGGCGTGAACGTCGGGTTAATGCCGACATTGACCGCGGCTTTATATCTTTGGCTGCCGTGATACGCCCAACAGGCGTAAATGCCGGCGGCAGGAATTAACTTCTCCGCCGAATACTCCAAATTAGCGGTGGGAAAGCCGATCGTCCGTCCGCGCTGATCGCCGTGAATCACAACTCCCTGCAACCGGTAAGGGCGCGTCAACAACCGCGCGGCTTGCTCCACCTCGCCCGCCGCGATCAACGTGCGGATCTCGGTAGACGAGATCACGCCGTTTTCATCGCTCAGAACCGGCGTAACTTCAACGGTATAGCCCAACTCCGCGCCGATCTCCGTCAAACGCGGGATATCGCCCTCGCGGTCTTTTCCCAGCGTGGAATCGTAGCCGAGGATAAAACGTTCCAGCTTACAGTGAGAGTGGAGGCGTTGCATGAAGTCGAAGGCGGTCATATTCGCCACGGCGCGGTTGAAAGGATGCGTAATGACAACGTCCACGCCCAAGCCGCCGAGAAGTTCGGCTCGTTCGTCGGGCAGAGTTAACAATTTGATATCGCTGCGCCCAAATAACGCCGCAGGATGCGGATCGAAAGTCAGCGCGACTGAGATCGTTCCCGCCGCGCACGCGCCTTCGACGAGGCGTTGAATCACCCGCTGATGCCCGCGATGTACGCCGTCGAACGTCCCAACCGTCAGCCACGAACGTTCGACAAAAAAACCTTCTAAAGAGCGGTAATGTTCCATATAAGAAAATATTCCAGCGCCGGCGGCGCTGGAATGATAACCGTTATTTTTCAGCCGTACAAGTTAGGCGTCGTTCGTGAAGAAGACTTTCTTCGGCTGCCACATCGGGCTGCCGTCTTCGCCTATTAAGCATTCCATCAGCGCAACCAGTTCGCCCTGTGTGCTGACGCCGCGCACGCGCGCGCCCACTTCCGAGCCGTCCGCGACCTTCACGCGATGACCGTGACGCACGCCTTCCACGTCGTCTGGGCTAAGCTCGATGGCGGGCCAATCGCCCAAAGCCTCGGCGGCGGGAATCAGGTATTGGTACCAGTTCCCGGCGGAGAACGCCTCTTGCAGTTTACGGAGCGGAGTCGCGTCGCGCAACGAAAATCGTCCGCTTTTAGTGCGACGCAAACCCACCAAGTACGCGCCGCAGCCCAACTTCTCGCCGAGATCGTTCGCCAGCGAGCGAACGTAGGTGCCGGACGAGCAATGCACATCAATCACGGCTTCCGGCGGCGCCCATTCCAACACTTCGAGGTGATGCACAGTGATCTTACGCGGAGCCAGTTCCACCGGTTCGCCCTGACGCGCCATTTCATAGGCTTTGCGCCCCTGCACTTTGACGGCGGAATACGGCGGCGGCGTTTGCTCGATCTCGCCGACGAACGTTTTCAACGCTTCCTCGAATTGTTCTTCAGTCACGTTCACCGGCTGAGCCGACGGCGTCACCCGCCCTTCTGCGTCAAAGGTATCGGTTCTGCCTCCCAAGCGGATAATGGCTTGGTAACGCTTATCCGACGCAGACACATATTCGCTCAAGCGGACGGCGGGACCGACCAAAATGACCAGCACGCCCGAAGCGCGCGGATCGAGCGTGCCGGTGTGACCGGCGCGGCGCAATCCCGTTCCATTTCGAACCGCTTGAACAACGTCGTGCGAAGTCATGCCGACGGGCTTATCCACCACTAACACGCCAGAGATGGCGTTCTTCATATCTTGAGTGTTCATTTTTCCTCCTCAGGTTTATTTCCGCTCCAAGTATGACATATAAATATAAGTATTTAATTAAGATTTAATAGATTCCGGGTAGCCTTAAGTACTGCCTCTCGCACTTCTTCCAAGGCGCCGGTGATATCCGCGCCAGCCGCGGCGGCATGCCCGCCTCCTTGAAAGCTCTTCGCCACCTGCGAAACGTCAAAACTCGCATCCAACGCCCGCCACGAAACTTTTACGCGGTTGTCGCTCTGTTCGACGAAGATCATGCCCACTTTGTTCCCGTCAATCGCGGAAACCATATTGATCAGGTCTGCATCGTCGTTGCCGCCGTAACCCGCGCGCTTGCGGTCTTCCAGCGTAAGCGTCGCCCAGACGATGCCATTCTTCTGCTCCAAACCAGACAACCCCATGCCCCAATATTTCGCCGCCGGGAATGATTTTTTAACCAGCGAGCGCATGTAGAGATCGGACAAGTCCACGCCTTTTTCCATCAACGCGGCGCTTAAACGCAACGCAGTTGGGTTCGTATTAGACGTGCGGAAGCCCAGCGTATCGGTCACAATGCCCACCAGCAGCGCGGCAGCGATAGGCTGAGTAATTTCATAGCCCCATTCGGGCAAACGCGCGGCGAGGATCGCGGCGGTCGCCACTTCTTTTTCCTCGATGAGGTTGAGCGCTCCAAACTGCTCGTTCGTTTTGTGATGGTCTATATTAATGTCCGGCGCAGGAAAATTCTCAAACGGTTTCCCCACGCGTTTGAAGTCGGCGCAATCTACCGTGATGAAGGTATCGTAGCCTTCCTTAGGCTCGCGCGCGATCAGTTCGCTCCCTTCCAGATAGCGGAAGGACGACGTAACGCCGTCGGCAAGGACAATTTGCACCGTTTTCCCGGCGTTTTTCAACGCCAGCCCCAGCGCCAGCGCCGAGCCGATCGCGTCGCCGTCGGGGCGAACGTGCGAAACGATCAGCGCATGCTGCGCGTTTTCCAATCTTTCCTTAATCGAACGGGAGATATCTTCGTTCATTTCTTTGAAGCGTCCTCGCGATTCTTATTTTTCTCCCGCAGTTCAGCCAGCAACCTTTCGATATGATCGGCGTTTTCGGGCGTTACATCCCAATGAAAGCGCAAGCGCGGAAAAGAACGCAACTCAATGCGTTGAGAGAGAGTCCGTCGCAAGAAACTAGAGGCTGATTCCAGCCCGTCCAGAACCTCTTGCGAGCGCATCGTCCCTTCAATTGCGGAGACGTATACATCCGCATAGGCGAGTTCTCGATCTACTTTCACGTCCGTGATAAAAATCTGATGCAGGCGCGGATCGCTGATCTCGCGCAACAACATCTCTGAAATCTCACGGCGGATTCGGTCGGCGATCCGTTGAGTTCGAATAGCGGATGGCATGGCAGGTTACGCCTCCTCCAACACATAACAAACTAGCTGATCGCCGGGCTGGATATCGTTGAAGCCTTTAAAGCCGACGCCGCATTCATAGCCTTGTTTGATCTCTTTAACGTCTTCCTTCTCGTGACGAAGCGAACCCATATCGCCTTCATAGACCAGATCGGTTCCGCGATAGAGCTTCACCTTTGCGTTGCGGCGTAATTCGCCGTCGGTGACGCGGCAACCGGCGACCTTGCCAAACTTCGACGCGGAAAAGACCTGCAGCACTTGCGCGCGCCCGATGATCTTCTCTTTAACGTCGGGTTCAAGCATGCCCTTCAGCGCTTTTTCAACGTCTTCAGTCATGCGATAGATGATCTCGTACAAGCGAATCTCCACGCCTTCTTTTTCCGCCAGCCGCCGCGCAGACACGTCCGCCTGAACGTTAAACCCAATCAGAATCGCGTGCGAAGCGGAAGCCAGCATAACGTCATTTTCACCGATATTGCCCGCTTCGGCGTAGAGGACTTTCAAGTTGATCTCGTCCTGTTTCAGTTTATCCAATTCGGAGATGATCGGGTCAAGCGAACCTTGCACGTCGGCTTTGACGATCAGGTTGAGTTCCTTCATCTCGCTCGATTTAACGTTGGAGAACCAATCCTCCAGCGACATTTTCTTTTTCGATTGCGTCTGCGTCTTCGCGGCTTCGATCCGTTCAGCGACGATAACGCGCGCTTCTTTATCGGAAGCGACCACCTCGAACAAGTCGCCGGCGGACGGCACGTCGCTCAATCCCATCGCCGCTACCGGCGTGGAAGGTCCAGCCTTTTTCACCGCCTTGCCCTTGTAATCCAACAATGCGCGCAGTTTTCCATGCGCTATGCCCGCCGCCACCACGTCGCCCATTTGCAGCGTACCGTTTTGCACGAGCAGCGTAGCAATCACGCCTCTCGATTTATCCAACTCCGCTTCAATAACTGTGCCGATCACCTTGCCGACGGGGTTGGCTTTGATCTCCAGCGTATCCGCGACCAACAGAATCGCTTCGAGCAAGTCGTCAATGCCTTGCTTCTGTTTCGCTGAAACGGGGATCACCATCGTCCCGCCGCCCCATTCGTCAGGGATAAGTTCTTGCTCAGCGAGCTGCTGCTTTACGCGGTCCGCGTTAGCAGTCGGTTTATCTATCTTGTTCAGCGCCACAATGATCGGCACGCGTGCGGCTTTCGCATGAGCGATAGCTTCGCGCGTCTGCGGCATAACGCCGTCGTCTGCAGCGACGACCAGCACGACGATATCGGCGCCTTGCGCGCCGCGCGCGCGCATCTGCGTAAACGCCGCGTGACCGGGCGTGTCGAGGAAGGTGATCAAACGTCCCTTCTGTTCGACCTGATACGCGCCGATGTGCTGTGTAATGCCGCCGGTCTCGCCCGCCGCTACTTCCGTTTGGCGGATAGCGTCGAGCAGGCTCGTCTTGCCGTGATCCACATGACCAAGGATGGTCACCACCGGCGGACGCGGCTTCAATTGCGAAGAATCCTCGTCTGCGATCATTTGCCGCCAGAGAGGCACTTCGCCGGTCTCCACTTTTACTTCTTCAATAACTTCGGGAATCGCTTCAAAGCCATACTCAGCCGCCACAATCGCGGCGGTGTCAAAATCCACCGACTGATTGATGGTCGCCATTACGCCGTTAGTCATCAATTTTTTAATTAAGTCTATAGGGCTTTTTTCGATCTTTTGCGCCAGTTCGCGCACTACAATGCTGGCTGGCAGTTCAATTTTCATTCCATTACCGCTCATAGCTGTGCCTCCAAATTCTGCGGGGTAGTTCATCCATAAAGGATGAGTCCGCCTATCCACTGAGGGAACATCCATGAGCGGCAATATCTATCTCACGTTGTTCCGCCAGTTTCCGCGTCCAGCGGAAAAGTTTTCATAAATTCTTCAAGCCGCGCGCGATCGTCTTCCGTTAATTTCGTCTTCAACGCATGCGCGAGCGCGCCTTGTAAGCCGCGCTCCCAACATGAGCGGCGGTCGTGCAGGTAGGCGCCGCGTCCAGCCAACCTGCCAGACGCATCCACCGTCACACTTTCCGCCGCGCGCACAATACGAATCAACTGTCGTTTCGGTAGAACCTCGCGACAGCCCACGCACGTTCGCTGAGGCGTATGCCTCGTTCGCCGGATCAACTTCTTAGACATACCCCTTAAACCGCCTGCCCCGGCGTCCCTCGACGCGCGCCAAAAAGATCGAGAGTAAGAAGAAGATGCAGGTTATTCATCTCCGTCAAAATCATCGTCGCCGCGTTTATGTTTCTTGCGACTGACCACTTCGCCGCGGTCCTCGTCAAATTCAAGGACCGTCGTCTTCTTCTTGCCTTTCTTGCCCTTCTTCTTGTCGCCCGATTCATCTTCGCCGCCGGCAGTTTGGAAAATCTCCGGCTTCATGGCGAACAATTCCTCCAACGATACGCCGTCTTTCGCGCGATCGTCATCTTCTTCTTCGACGGCTTTCCGCGCCTCTTTCTTAGCGGGGATTTTAGTCTCCTCTGTCGTTGCGCCTTCAGCCGCAGGTTCGGGTTGCGCTTCAACTTCCGTCGTCGGTTCAATCGTCGTTTCAGCGGAGGGCGATTCGGGGAACGAAAGCGCAGCGAACGTTTCTTCGATATTCTGCATCGCTTTCGGCCCGATGCCGGGCAACCCAAGCACGCGGTTAGAGTCAGTTTTGAGGATGGCCATCAAACTTCCGACCGTATCGTAGCCGGCTTCGACGAGAATGTTCAAAGTATGTTCTTTTATGCCAACCTGCTCAAGCGACATGCCAAAGGCGGCGGTCGGAATATCGAGCTGAGATTCCGTCGTTTGTTCTTCGGCGCGCGCGGCTTCTTCCTTGATCCGA
>BQMV01000141.1 GCA_022181005.1 Anaerolineaceae bacterium
CATCAAAGAGCGCGGCATCACGCTCGAAGTTAATCCGTGGAGCAACTATCTCACGAATTCCTTCCGCACGATTGAGGAGCATCCCCTGAAAAAATTATTCGACCTCGGCGTGAAAGTGACCATCAACTCCGACGACCCCGAAGTGCTGGAAACGAATCTCAATAACGAATACCGTATTGCGCACGAAATTCTCGGCATGAGCATGGACGAGATCGCCGCGTGCAATCGTTATGCGTACGAAGCCTCGTTTATTCCTGAAGACAAAAAGAAAAGAGTCTGGCAGGCTTATTTTCAATGACGCGCGCCCATTTCCCCGTTGCGGTGCATCTATTTTTCTTTCGCGGA
The DNA here is from genome assembly GCA_022181005.1 of Anaerolineaceae bacterium. Lineage (GTDB taxonomy): Bacteria > Chloroflexota > Anaerolineae > Anaerolineales > Villigracilaceae > Defluviilinea. The sequence goes on from BQMV01000141.1 coordinate 346, forward strand.
GACTGTGTTCTGCTGTTGCGGCGTTTTAATACCGGCTTCGGAGACGGCCAATACAGCCTGCCGGCCGGGCATTTAGATGGCGGCGAAACGGTCAAAGAGGCGTGCATCCGCGAGGCGCTGGAAGAGATCGGCGTGCGCATTGAAGAATCGCATTTATCTTTTTCTGCGGTCATGCATCGTATGGAAGGCGATGAGCGCGTGGATTTCTTTTTCACGGTCGAAGCATGGGAAGGCGAGCCGTTCAACGCCGAGCCGCAAAAATGCGACGATTTACGTTGGGCGAAAATAAACGCTCTGCCTTTGAATATGATTCCCTATGTGCGGCGGGCGTTAGAAAATTATCAAAAGGACGTTCAGTTTGACGATTACTCGTCGCGAAGATAAGGCGCTTTCTTTCGGCGGTTGTAATAAACGTCCTTGTTCTTATACATGTCGTCGTCGGCGAGGCTGACGAACTTCAACAGCGAGGCGCCCGGCGCGCTGGTGGACGCGCCGAGAGAAAAACTCAACGGCGGGTTGCGATAATATTTGTTGTTGATCGCCGTTAGCGCGTCTATACGTTCGATCATTTCTTTTGATTTTTGCGCGTCTTCGCCGGGCAGAATAATGATGAACTCATCGCCGCCAATGCGCGCCGCGATCATCCTGTCTTCAAGACTGGCTTTCAACACTTCGGCGGCGCGGCGAATCAACTGATCGCCCGCGCTGTGGCCGAACGAATCGTTGACCCGTTTCAATCCGTTCAGGTCTGCGATAATGAAACTGGTCGGGTCTATGCGGCTGGCGTCCAACTTATGTAAAATTTCTTCGAAAAAAGCGCGATTGTACAAGCCGGTCATGGCGTCGTGCGTGCCGAGATAACGTAAGTAGTCTTCGGCTTTTTTGCGCGCGGTAATATCCTGCAAGGCGACCAAGACCCAGGCGAAATCGTTTTCGTGCCCTGGCATCAGCGTCCAATGTATGTGGACGTTTACGGGTTTGCCGTGCAGCGAATAGTTGACGCTTTCGCGTTCGAAGTAGGTCTTGCCTTCCCACATGTCTACTAATTCGTTTTGAAAATGTTCTCCCATATCGTCATGGAAAACTTCTTTCAGGTTTGCCAGCAGCGTTTCCTTGTCGGCGGCTTCAAACAGATCGAGCGTTTTCTGATTCACGTCGAGGACGCGAATCAGCCCCGTGAATTGGCGCACCGCCTCAGGATTCGCGGCGAGGTAGCGTTTCAGATCCGTAACGCCTTGCGCGCGCAACGCGTCGAATGCCTTTTTGATCGCGGTATAGTCTTCTTCCCACAGCGAGATGGGCGCATGTTTGAATAATTTTTGGGCGCGCGTTTCGGCTTTTTTCAGCGCGGTAATGTCTTCGATGGAAACCATTACGCACGACCAATTCTCTGCGCATTCGGGTAAGATGCGCCAATACAGGCGGATGTGAAGCGCTTCGCCGCTTAGGGTGTAATTGATTCCTTCGCCGCTCCAGTCGTGTTTGCCGTTCCAGAGCGCCAGCAGTTCGTCGCGGAAGTGGAGGTCCATCTCGTCGCGAAAAATTACGCCGAGGTTGGCGATGAGCTCGTCCTGATTCTTCGCTCCGAACATTCGCAGCGTTTCAGCGTTGACGCGCTTGACCTTGATGCGTCGCACGCTGTCAGCGATCTCCTCGGGATGTTGATCGAGATAAGAGTTTAAATCTACAATGCCTTTCGCTCGTAAAGCGTCAAAAAAAGTTTAATGGCGGAATAATCTTCTTCCCAGAGCGAGATCGGCGCGTATTCAAAGAGACTTTTGAAATGGCGGTCAAGCGCAGACTTGGGCATGGCGTTCTCCTTTAACGCATTATACAGCGAAGATCAAGAGAACGCTTGCGGCGCCCCTTCTGGAAGCGGCAAAAAAGGCGGCTAAAACGGAACTTCAATCTTATTGCAACGTGGCTTCGCCGTGAGAGAGCGCGTAGAAACTCCTGCCGCTGTCGAAGATGAAATCGGTGATGATATAGCCGCAAGCGAACGAAAATTCAAACGCTTCGCGTGCGAAGAAACGCCAGTCGCGGGCGAGCGGAAAATCGTCCGCTTTGAGCGCCTCGAAGTCGGAAGGGATTTCAATCAAGGCGAGTTTGCCTTCAATTGGGGAGAAGTGTTCGGGCGGACGCAACCAGATTCCTGTTGCAGACGGAGCCGCGTAGAGAGGCTGCAGGTCCGCTTTTAGAAAATCGTCCAGCGTGAGCGGTTTTCGAGCGCGCGCGCCAAGCCGGCGTTCGACGCGACGCGTGTTAATCCACCAATCCATTTGAAAACGGTCGGAGGGCAAGCCGGCGTTGAGACCGTCGCGCATAACGCCATATTCCGCACGGCGATATACATTGCAGACTGCGCCAAGTTTGACGATATTGAAATGGGCGTTTCGGCTGAGCAACGGATCGTAGGTCCAGGTGGCATGGTCGAGACCTTGATATCGGATCATCTGCCATTGTGCGCGCTTGAGCGTGAAGCCAATATTTGAATCGCGGTAGGCGGGAAGAATTCCCAGCATGTGCGAGCAATGTTTCGCGCGCGCGCCATCCGGCGTGGCGTCTAAGCCGGGGAAACCGAAGACGAAGCCGGTTAACTGCCCGTCTATGTACGCACCGAGGACAAGTCCGCCGTTGTGGACGGCGGTCATTAGCACATGCACAGGAACGACGTCGGTTTCGCTGCCAGGCCAGATTTCGCGCTGCAGGGTTTCAATGGCAATCATTTCTTCAGGAGTTTCGATCAATTTTATGATGGGGGCGGGCATAGGCTAAACCTTCGTATTTATCGTAACCGCAGAGATTCTTGCAGCCTTTGCCAAAGCGGTTTGCGGACAAGATAGTTAAGCTGGTACGAAAAACGCGCCGGCATGAGACCAAAGATGCGCGTTAGGTTATCCACCGGGCAAGTGCGATTAGCTGAAATATAGTCCAGCCAAAATGAGGAAATATAGACGTGTGGAAAGAGCGGATCTAACGCGTTGAATAACGCGTGCGTTATAGGAAGCGACAGCGGGAACAGCAGGCGTTTAGCGTGGGCGGCGGACATCAGCGTCTCAATGATTTGGCGGAATGTAAAATATTCGCCGCCGCCGATCTCGTACGTCTCATTGAGCATTTCGGGGTCTTGCAACGCCCACAGTAACGCGGTGACAAGGTCTTCGACCCACAATGGTTGAAGCAATGTGAGTCCGCCGCCGGGCAACGGAAAGAAAAGCGGAAATGCGCGCAATGCGGCGGTAAGCTCGTTCGTGAAGCGGTCTTCAGCGCCGAAGACAACCGTGGAACGGACGATCGTATATGGCGTTCCGCTTTTACGGATAGCCTCTTCGGCAATGCCTTTGGCTTTGTGGACGGGAAACGCCGAAGCCCGGTTTGCGCCGACGTGGCTGAGGAACAGTAAGCGCTCCAGTCCGGCGTCTTTTGCTGCATCCGCAAGAATGCGCGTTCCCTCAACGTCGGTCGCTTGTAGATCGCCGCGCCGACCATAGCCTGCCGCGCTGGCAAGGTGAACCGCCTGACGCACTCCGCGCAAGGCGGCGCGCACGCCTCTCGCATCGTTGAGACTGGCGACTGCCACCTCAACCGGCACGCCTTTGGGCAGACGTGGCGAACTTGCAGAGGGACGCAACAACACGCGCACTTCTTGTCCTGCTTCAGAAAAGTGACGTACGAGCGCGCGACCGATGAACCCGGTCGCGCCGGTAACGAGAATCATAGAGGAAATTATAGCAGAGCCAAAATTGCCGATCGTCGTCTAAAAACGTTCGTGGTACACTGACGCTAATCAATATCGAAAAGGCAACCGCCTACTATGACCGTTTCTACTGCAACCGGCGTCGCTTGCGCCAACATCGCCCTTATCAAATATTGGGGCAACCGCGATAATGATCTGCGTTTACCCGTCAACGGCTCCATTTCAATGAATCTGGATGGGTTGGTTACTACAACGACGGTGACTTTCAACGCTTCGCAGCGCGATACGCTTACAATCAATGGCGGCGAAATAACGGGCAAAGGTCTCGAACGCGTTTCGCGCATTCTTGATCTCATCCGCGCAACGGCGAATATTAACGAAAAGGCAGACGTGATCAGCGAGAACAATTTTCCCGCCGGTGCGGGAATTGCCTCGTCTGCCTCGGCGTTCGCCGCATTGGCGTTGGCAGGGAGCAAAGCCGCCGGCTTAGATTTAAGCGAACGCGAACTTTCGCGCCTTGCACGGCGAGGATCGGGCTCGGCTTCGCGTTCCATCCCCGGCGGATTCGTCGAGTGGCAGGCTGGCGCAAACGCTGAAGATTCGTTTGCGTTCTCGATCGCTTCGCCGGCTCAATGGAATCTAGTGGATCTGGTCGCTATCGTCAGCGCCGCGCACAAAACGACCGGCTCGACGGAGGGGCACGCGGTCGCTCCCACCAGCCCGCTTCAGGCTGCGCGCGTTAACGATACGCCGCGCCGGCTTGAGATATGCCGAACAGCCATCTTGCAAAAAGATTTTAACGCGCTGGCGTCCATCGTCGAATTGGATTCGGACATGATGCATGCGGTGATGATGACGTCTACTCCCGCGCTTCATTATTGGAAGCCTGCTTCGCTCGCGGTGATGACGGCTGTGCGCGCATGGCGAACGGATGGACGCCCCATCTGTTACACAGTGGACGCTGGCGCGAATGTGCATGTGATCACGGTTGAATCGGAAGCGCGCGCCGTTGAAGAGAACCTGCGCGCGCTCGCCGGCGTGAACGATGTGTTAATCGCGCGCGTAGGCGGCGCGGCAAGACTCGCAGCAAATGGCGATTCTTAATTAGCGATTCTGCGCACGGACATCACGGAAGAAGCAAAAGAAAACCGTAGGATGGAATCCGTGTCCAAAAGATTTTAATCGGGGCGATTCCCCGAGAGTCGCTGAATTTATCGCGTCGCTCGTTCCAACGCTTCCCCAAATTTTTCCAATTCAGCCAGCGTGTTGTAATGCACCGGTCCCACGCGAACCATGCCGCCGGCTTCGAGTAAACCGAGTCGCTCCACGATCGCCAGCGCGTAATTATGCCCGTTCCAGACGTAAATGTGCTCGTCGCCGATCGCTTTTGCGAGCCGCTCGGGGTCTTTTCCTTTTACTGTAAATGAAACCGTCGGCACGCGCTCATCTAACCGACTCGAATCAACGATGCCGTATATGCGGGTTCCTTTCGTCGCTTCCACGATCTCGATCAGTTTTCTGGATAGTTCCATCTCGTATGCATGCATTGCAGACATGCCCTTTTTCAACTCCAGCTTGCGTCCGCTGAAACCCGCCCGCTCCCAGAGCGGCGCATACTCCGCTCCAAATTGTTTCCCCAGCCATTCGAAGTATTCTAACGCGCCGAGCACGCCCGCGATGCCTTCATGATTCTGTGTGCCAGTCTCAAATTTAGACGGCAGTTCGTTCGATGCCGGGCGCACCTTGTACGCTTTCAATTCGTTCAACAGGTCGAATTTTCCGTACAGCGCCGCCGCATGCGGACCGAAGAATTTATACGACGAACAAACTAGAAAATCGCAGTCAAGGTCCTGCACGTCAATGGGTCCGTGCGGCGCGTATTGCACCGCATCCACATAAGTAAGCGCGCCGGCTTCTTTTGCCATCTTTGTTAATGTCTTCGCCGGGTTGACCGTTCCCAACAGATTAGACGCGTATCCAAACGCGGCGATCTTGGGTTTCTTCTCCAGCGCTTGCGCGAAACTATCCAGATCAAGCGTGCCGTCTTCCACGTCAAAATCCACCCAAAGCAGGTTGCAGCCTTTGTCTTCGGCGATTAGCATCCACGGCGAAATGTTCGCGTCGTGATCCATGCGCGTCACGAGGATATTATCGCCGGCTTGTAAGCCCCGCGCCAATGAACGTGAAATGTGCAGGGTGAGCGTGGTCATATTGTTGCCGAAAATGATCTCTTCGGGACGCGAAGCGTTGAGGAAGTCCGCCATGGCGGCGTGCGCCTCATGTAGGGTCTCGTCAGATTTTCGGCTGGTCTCGAACTGCCCTTCATGGTTGGCGTTATTTTCAAGTAGATAACGGTTGATGCGGTCTAGGCTGGGTTTGGCGATCTGGGTTCCGGCGGGGTTATCGAGAAAGATAGCGGGACGATCAAGCGCGGGAAACTGCTGACGTATACGCTGGACATCGAACGACATGTTTATACTCCTCTTATGGAATTCAAAATAAGTGTACTGTATAATGCAATTGTATACCACGAAAAGGAGGCGATATGTTCAACAATATTTTACTGGCTGTAGACGGTTCGGAGCATTCCCTACATGCCGCGCGCAAGGCGGCGGAGCTCGCTCGGGCGTTAAAATCTAGCGAACTGCAAGTGGTTGTGGTTTATGACCCGATGCCGCCCATTCTTGGCGACCCTGATTTTCAGATCGTTCTCAACGCTCGTCTTGAGGGCGCGCAAAAGGTCTTGCAGAGCGCGACAGAGGCTATCGGCGAAATTCCCTCCAAGGTCAATGCCGAAGCGATCGCAGGCGACCCAGCTGAGTCCATTATCAGCATTGCTGAAACTCGCAAATGCGATCTGATCGTAATGGGCTCGCGCGGGCTTGGACGTTTAACCGGTTTGCTTTTGGGAAGCGCCAGTCAGAAAGTGGTCAGCCTCGCACCTTGCCCTGTGCTTATTGTGCGCTAGCCGCTTCTTCGGCTTGGGCAAACTCTTCAGGCGTGTTAAGGTTCCAAAACGCGAGACCGCGCGGGTCGGCGGCTTGAATTTCAGCCATCGTCAATGTACGCGTCTGCGCTTGTGAGAGCCATGCAGTCGCCTTCCATTGCCCAGCGCGCAGAGCAGCTTCTACTATAGGAAGACAAGCGGCGCGACGATAGACTGCGTGGAATGGTTCGTAGCCTGCTTCTGTTTTTGGGATAACGATATCCGCCTCTTCCGCGATCAGCAGGCGCGTTGCGACCTCGATCAACTTCGCGCTGGCGAACGGCATATCGCATGCGACGATCGCGACGATAGGTTGCGCGGCAGAAGCGATTGCGGTGTAGAGTCCGCCGAGGGCGCCGCGCCCCGCTTCAAGGTCTCGAATGAGGCGCGCGTCGAGGAAGGCGAAATCTTCCGGATGATTTGTCGTTACGATAAGTTCATCCGCGATGGGGTGCAATCTCTTCGCAACGCGTTGGATAAGAGGTTCGCCTAAAAAAAGTTTGAGGGCTTTGTCTTCGCCCATACGCGCAGACGCGCCTCCTGCCTGTATACAAACCGTAAGCATGGGGGTATTATAAGAGCGAAAGCGAGGACGCCATGTCAACTCCTATCGGCGAACTTCTCGATTCGTTAACGGCTTCCGCCGAATTATATGAAAAGTTGCCGAATAAAGCCGTACGCTGTTTTGCGTGCGGGCATCGCTGTTTGATTCGCGCGGGCAAGCGCGGCATCTGTCAAGTGCGCTTCAACCGCGACGGCGAACTGTGCGCGCCGCGCGGATATGTGGCTGCGCTTCAAAGCGACCCAGTGGAAAAGAAGCCGTTTTATCACGTCTTGCCGAGCGCGACCGCTCTAACGTTCGGCATGCTCGGCTGTGACTTCCACTGCGGGTATTGTCAAAACTGGCTGACCTCGCAAGCTATGCGCGATCCAGCGTCGGATGTTTCGGTGAATTACATTCGGGAGATTTCGCCGCAAGGGATGGTTGACTATGCAAGAAAAACAAACGCTTCGATCGTTGTGTCTTCGTACAACGAGCCGTTAATAACAAGTGAGTGGGCGGTGGAAATTTTCAAAGAGGCGAAAGCCGCTGGGTTGATGTGCGCGTACGTTTCGAATGGGAATAATACGCCGGAGGCGTTAGAGTATCTTGCGCCTTATCTATCCGCGTACAAGATTGACCTGAAGTGTATGAGCGATAAAAACTATCGCAAACTGGGCGGTGTGTTGCAAAATATTCTGGACGGAATTAAGCGCGCGCACGACGCGGGACTATGGGTCGAGATCGTCACGCTGACGATTCCGGGCTTCAACGACTCTAATGAAGAGTTATGGGATGCGGCGCGGTATATCGCCGGCGTTTCAAAAGATATCCCTTGGCATGTGACCGCGTTCCACAAAGAATATAAAATGACCGATCCCGACAACACCGACGCAAAGACTCTGCTTCGCGCGGCGGAGATCGGACGCGAAGCCGGGTTGAACTTTGTGTACGCTGGGAATTTGCCCGGTCAAGTGGGAGAGTACGAAGACACAACCTGCCCGGAATGCAACTTCCGATTGATCAAAAGGCGGGGGTATATCATTCAAGAGTATCGCATCAACGGCGAAGGGAAATGTCCGCAATGTGGAGGAGCTATTCCCGGAATATGGCATACAGATCAGGCGCAAGCGATACTGAGCCAATCCAATGCGCCGTTACCCGTTTACTAAATCCTCTTTTGCTGTATAATCTGCCCATTATCCACACGGAAAGGAGCGCCTCTCGACAAGATATTCCATCCCCTCTTCATGCTTGTACGCAACAAAACTCAAAAAATTCTCTCAGGAGGAGAAACGTGAAACGTAACCTATTTTTAGCGCTATCGCTGCTTATCCTCGCGAGCATGGCTCTTGCGGCGTGCGGACCTGCTGCGACGAGCGCTCCCGCGGAACCTGCTGCGACGACCGCTCCCGTAGAGCCCGCCGCGACAACCGCGCCTGTGGAGCCTTCGGTTTCTTTCGAAGGCATGAGCGTGGCAGCGCCCAACTGTGACTACGGCGGCGAGTTCAAGTCCATCGAAGCGGTGGATGAATTCACCGTTAAAGTCTCGCTGTGCGTTCCCGATCCGGCTTTCCCGTCCAAGATCGCATTTTCTTCTTTTGCGATTCAGCCCGCGGAACATTTGGAAGCCACTGGCGGCTCCCCGCTTGAAAACCCCGTCGGAACGGGTCCTTACCAAGTTGCATCGTGGGAGCGCGGCAATCAATTAGTCTTCTCTCGCTTCGACGGCTATTGGGGCGAACCCGCTATGAGCAAAACGCTCGTGTTCCGCTGGAGCACCGAATCGGCGCAACGCTTGCTCGAACTGCAATCTGGCTCTGTTGACGGCATTGACAACCCCGGTCCCGATGACTTTGCTACGATCGAAGCCGACTCGAATCTTCAGTTGATTCCGCGTCCGGCGTTGAACATTATGTACATCGGTTTCAACAACAATCCGAAAGTTGACGGTTTTGACAATAGCAAGAATCCGTTAGCCAACGAAAAAGTCCGCGAAGCGATCGCTATGGGCATTGATCGCCAACGCATTGTGGATAACTTCTATCCCGCTGGCTCCGAAGTCGCTTCGCATTTCTCCCCGTGCGCCATTCCGAATGGTTGCGTGGGCGAAGACTGGTACGGCTTTGACGCCGCCGCCGCCAAGGCGTTGCTCGCCGAAGCTGGTTATGCGGATGGCTTTGAGACAGTTTTGAACTATCGCGACGTGGTTCGCAGCTACTTGCCCGATCCAAATATTGTGGCGCAAGATATCCAAGCTCAGTTGAAGACGAACCTGAACATCACCGTTAAGATCGAAGTGATGGAATCTGGCGCCTTCCTGGACGCTGCCGACTCTGGAAAATTGACCGGCCTGTACTTGCTGGGCTGGGGCGCTGACTATCCCGATCAGACCAACTTCTTGGGCTACCACTTTGGCGCTGGCTCTTCCGCGCAATTCGGCGATAAATTCCCCGACATTGTAGAAGCTCTCGATAAAGGCGCTCAACTTGCCTCTGATGCGGAACGCGCTCCGTTCTACGAAGCCGCGAACAACGCCATCAAACAGCATGTGCCGATGATCCCTGTTGCGCATGGCGGTTCCGCTGTGGCGTACAAGGCTGGCTTGCAAGGCAACCCGCACTCTAGCCCGCTCGGCAATGAAAGCTTCGCTGTTATGGGCAATGGCACCGACACCTTCGTTTGGATGCAGAACGCCGAGCCCATCTCGCTCTACTGCGCGGATGAAACCGACGGTGAATCCTTGCGCGCTTGCGAGCAGGTAACCCAGTCTCTCCTCGGCTACGAAATTGGCGACACTGCGGTCGAACCGGTATTGGCAGAATCCTATGAAGCCAACAGCGACCTGACCGAGTGGACCTTCCACTTGCGCCAGGGCGTCAAGTTCCACGACGGCTCTTCCTTCGACGCGAACGACGTTGTCACGTCTCTCGCTGTGCAATGGGACGCCGCGAATCCTCTTCACAAGGGCAACACCGGCGCATTCTCCTACTGGAGCGGTCTCTTTGGGGCCTTCCTGAACGCGCCCGCCCAGTAAACAAGTTAGAAGCTCGTTTTTACGTCATTCTCCCGGCGAGGAAACTCGCCGGGAGAATGCAAATTTCTCATGGTTACTTATATCATCCGACGCATCCTCCTTAGCATTCCCGTGTTGATTGGCATTCTGTTCGCCACATTCGCATTGAGCCGTTTGATTCCGAGCGATCCCTGCCGCGCTATGCTGGGTGAAAAAGCTACCGATATTGTATGTAATGAATTTATTGCGCGTCACGGGTTGGACAAACCGATCCCTACGCAATTCGCCGTTTATATGGGCGAGGTCTTCAAGGGCGACTTTGGACGATCTTTTCGTTTTTCCTTGCCAATAACCGAACTTATTATGCAGCGTCTGCCGACTACTGTCGAATTGGCGTTTGCGGCGCTGATGCTCAGCGTCGTCATTGGGATTTCGCTGGGAATCATCTCGGCGGTGCGCCATAATTCATGGATTGACGTTGTGACGATGCTCTGGGCAAATATTGGCGTCTCGATGCCGGTCTTCTGGCTCGGGCTCATGTTGGCTTACATTTTTTCGCTGACCTTAAAAGGCACGCCGTTTCAGTTGCCTCCCTCGGGACGGCTTTCACCGGGATTGATACCCGTTCCCTTCTACGAGGTGTGGAGTTTGGACTTGGTCAAGGGGACCTTCGCATTTATTATCGCTGATTTTGTTTCTCGAATGCAAGTTGTTAATAGCATCTTATCGGGCGATCACAAAGTCCTTA
>BQMV01000142.1 GCA_022181005.1 Anaerolineaceae bacterium
GCAAAGCCTCGTGGCAACTCATCAAAATGGACGATAAAAAAGAATGGGATGCGCTCGACGTAGTCTCGAAGTGGCTGATCGCTACGCGTTCGGCGGTGACGTTAGTCACTGTCTATTCGTGCATGATCGCAGGCATCCTTGCCGCGCGCGATGGATATTTTTCGTGGATTCCGTTCCTGATCGTCACACTCGGTCTGTTTATCGCGCACCGCACAAATAATCTGCTCAACGATTACACCGATTTTTCACGCGGCGTGGATAAAGATAACTATTTCCGCTCTCAATATGGGGTTCACCCGCTTGTGCAAGGCTTCTTTACGAAACCGCAGCAGGTCCGCTGGTTTTTAGCGAGCGGTGCGTTAGCCACCTTGGCGGGCATATATGTTTTGATTAGCACAGGCTTTAACCTTGCCGTTCTGGGGTTATTCGTGTTCGGCGCGATTACGCTGCTGGCATATACTTATCCCTTTAAATATTGGGGGCTGGGCGAGTTTGCCATCTTTCTCGTTTGGGGTCCCACCATCATCGGCGGGGTCTATTATGTGCTGGCGTTGTTCAGTGGGAACGAGATCGTCATGTCTAATGTATGGAGCGCGGTTCTTGCGGGCGTTCCATACGGACTCGGCGTCGCCAGCATCAACATCGCTAAACATATTGACAAACGCGACGACGATAAGATCAAAGGCGTTGGCACGTTCCCCGTTCGCGTCGGCGAAGCGTTTGCGCGTCGCACCGATCAGGTCGCGATCGTCCTCATTTACGTTATCGTCGCTTATCTGGTGTTCGTCTCGCGCTACTTCACCCCTGCGATGCTGATTGTTTTTCTTGCCGCGAAAGACGCTCTCAATGTCATCAAAGTTTTAAATCGCCCCAAGCCAGCCGAAGCGCCGGAACAAGCCCGCGCATTCTGGCCCATTTGGTTTTCAGGTTTCGCCTTTCAACATAACCGAAAATTCGGCGGTTATATTTTGCTTGGCTTGATCATTGACGCGTTGCTTCGCACATACCTGCCAGCGTTTTGGGCTTTCTAATCTCTGATCTCTAGTTCCTTAATTTCCAACCATGCGGGTTCGGGGCTTGCCAATACTCCGAACCCGATTTTTCCATTAGGGGTAAACGACGCATATTGATTATCGATCCAGACGACCAATCCCAACGGCGGCTTCGGGCTCACAGCGGATTCGAGCGCTTCAATATCATCTACTTCGAATGACACGCGCTTCTCTTCCCACGTCAGGCTGTATCTGTGCCATTCAGCCGTGTTCACGCTGACAGTGCTCCCTTCTTCAGCGATGACTCTTCCCAGTATTTGCCTCGTTGTCTTGCGTGAAAAGGCGAGGGCAAGTCCGGCGGGAATTAACAGTGGGTGAAATTTTGGCGAGCGAAAAACCTGCGCCATGAATCCATTCGTAGGGGCGGGCTTATGTGTCTGTCCATTTTGAAACGATAAATAGTTTTCCTTCGACGCGCCGAAGAACCAAACTGCATTCGACAGCGCGGGCAATCGAAACGGATTTCCTCCGAAGCCGAGCGATAACCCGAATGGATCGTTCCACAAGCCGAAGCCCCATGTGCCGGGGATAGAGTCGCTTGAAGTCCGTGCGAACAGGCTGACCCGTCGAGTGAAGCGATGCGGGAATCGTCGGCGTGAGAGTCTGGCGTAGTCATCCAATTGCGCGTTGCGATAGTTATCAGCATTTCCAGCAGGGATAGAGAGGCGCCAGCCGCGTTCGATCTCATCCACGCGCGCGTTGGGCGTGACGTGCGGAGTTAACGTTGGTTGAGCCATTTGCGCCCCAGCGTGAACAGACCGATGGCGACCCGTGCCGCGTTGAGACCTGTGGTGGCGTACGCGCCGAGTATGAATGTGTAAACGACGAGGAATACGCCCGCCACGATGTTCATGCCTTGATACAGAAGCGAATCGCCGTCCGCTTTTTTGAGCGAAACCAATGCGTAGGCGAGGAGGAAGAGGGCGGAACCCGTCCAGCCGAGGATGTTGATGATGTGGATTGTGGAAGTCATTTGGAAATTGGGAGACTATATGATTTACGCATGAACTACAACATGTTCGCGCGTTAATTCGATAAAGCGATTGTCTGTCAGATCTGTGATGATCTGAGGAAAGTTTGTCACGAACAGTGATTCGAGCTCTTTGTTGCTGACATTCCCCGTTGAGATCAACGGTAATTTTTCAGGTTGGTTACTTAACCAGAAAGAAGTTGAGAAATCGGAGTCTTTTGTGACGATGACGCAATTCTCCGCATCGGCGTAGTCCAATAGTTCAAGATCGGGAGTTAAATTTCCCTTGGGCAAATCGAGCGTGTGAACAGCGTTATGACCGCGCTCAAGAAATGTATTGACCAGGCGACGCGGGACATTAGCGTCTATGAGGAAATTCATGCCAGCGTAACGCTAACGCGTTTAATCTGGCTGATTCGCGCCGCGTAAAGCAAAGCCGCTTGAATATCGGCAGGTTCAAGATCTTCATAATCCGCGAGGATTTCCTTGGCGGTCATTCCTGAACTAAGCGTTTCCAACAGCCACTCAACGGAATAGCGCAAGCCGCGAATCGTGGGTTTGCCGAATGCCATGGCAGGGTTGATCGTAATGCGGTTGAGGAGTTCTTGATTAGTCATATTCAATCTCCTGCACTAAGTATACTCGAAGGCGCTCTACGTCCACTCCCCAACCTTTTCCATCACCTTGTACGGATCGAACGCGTCGCGCAGACCGTCGCCGATGTAGTTGACGGAAACAATCGTCAGGAAGATGGCAATGCCGGGGAAGATTGCCAGCCACGGGTATTTTGTGAAATGACTTTGAGCCGCATAGATGAGGTTGCCCCATGAAGGCGTCGGTTGCTGGATGCCGAAGTTGAGAAAACTCAAGCCCGCCTCTTGGATGATAGCGTAACCGAGTTGCAGAGTCGCTTCGACGATAACGACGCCGATGCCGTTGGGGAGGATGTGTCCGAGCATGATGCGCCGATCTGACGCGCCGAGCGCGCGCGATGCAGAGACGTAATCCATCTCGCGCAGGGTGAGGAAGGCGGCGCGGACGAGACGCGCAAAGGTCATCCACGAGAGAGCGCCGATAACGAGACTGATGGTCAGCACGCTGTTGCGCTGGAAGATGGGGAGTTCCACTTCGCGCAGTATTGCCGCCAGCAGGATTAAGACGAGGAAAGACGGCAGCGATAGAAATGCGTCGGTGATGCGCATAAGAATTGAGTCGATTTTTCCGCCGTAGTAGCCAGCCAGCGCGCCGATAGGAACGCCGATGAGGAGCGAAATCGCAACGGCGATCCCGCCGACGGTGAGCGAAATTCTTCCGCCGTAGAGGATGCGCGTCAGTAGGTCGCGTCCGAGCGCGTCTGTTCCGAGCAGGTGGGCGGGTGAGGGCGGCAGAAGCTTCTCGGCAAGACTCGATTTTTCCGGGTTGAACGGCGATAAGAACGCGAAAATGCATAATAGTATGATGAGACTGATGATGACCATGCCAATGATCGCGCCTCGATGACGAGTGAAGCGCTTCCAGATGGCGATGGAGAATTCGGACGGTTGCGGGATCATTGTTGCACCCATCCTATGCATATGCGATTATTCATATCTCACTCGCGGGTCAAGGTAGGCGTATAAAATATCGGCAATGAGATTGCAGAGGATGATGAATGCCGCGCCGATGATCAACACGGCGAGCAGCAGCGGATAGTCGCGATCTATGGCGGCTTGATAATACAAACGTCCCATGCCGGGCCAGGCGAAAACGGTTTCGGTCAAGACGGCGCCGGTGAAGATGTACGGCAGGTCGAGTGCGATTAATGTTACGATGGGAATCAACGCGTTGCTGAGAGCGTGTTTGAGAACTACGGTGCGTTCGGTTAATCCGCGCGCGCGGGCGGAGCGAAGGTAATTTAGCGGCAAGATTTCGAGCAGACTTGAACGGATGAAACGTGAATACCAGGCAATCCAGCCCAACATCCCGGTGACGACCGGAAGGATCAAGTGAGCGAGGCGGTCGGAGAGCGAAAATTCGCTGCCGAGGGAGGAGATGCCGCCGGAGGGTAAAAGGGGCTCTCCGGTCCACGGATTTTTTAACCATGCGTAGAAAACGATAATGAAGATAAGCCCCAGCCAAAATTCTGGAATGGCTTGTCCGGCGAAGGAGAAGGTGGTGGCGAAAAAGTCGAAGGAAGAGTATTGTTTGACGGCGGAGTATACGCCCAATGGAATGGCGATGAGGAGCGCGACCAGCATGGTGACGCTCATGAGATAGACGGTGTTCGGTAGGCGCGATTGAATTTCTTCTAACACGGGCTTACGCGTGCGATACGAAAAGCCAAAGTCGCCGCGGAGAACGCCTTTGCGTAAGCCGGCTGAATCTTTAATGCCGTCGCCGTTCGAGTCAATAGTCGTCCAGTCGTTGCCGATAAGCCAATAGAGATACTGAGTGGGGAGCGGCTGATCCAGCCCAAACTGTCGTTTGAGTTGCGCTATCTTTTCGGGGCGCGGACGCCGACCCGCATATGCTGTGATAGGACCGCCGGGCGCGGCATTGACCAAGCCGAAAAGAATCACGCTGAGGAAGAAGAGCAACCCAACGGTTTGAAGAAGACGGCGGAAAATGTAAGCGGTCATCTTATAGCGTTACGGCGCGGAAGCGGCGAACGCTCTGGACTTAATCGAACAAGCCAGAAGCGTTCGCCAGCGCAATGTTCGTTGCAGCGCTTGTCGCTTACTTGAGCGTCCAATCGGCGATATTCCACGTCACCATGTCGTTGACAGACGACTGAATGCCTTCAATGCGCGCGGAGTAGGCTTCGGCGTTCGGCGTAGTGAAAAGGTAGACCATGGGGACGTCCTCATCGAGACGTTCGGCGATGGCGCAGAACGTCTCTTTGCGCGAGGCTTCATCGAGTGTATAGGCTTCGTCAATCAGCGCATCCACTTCGGGATTGTTATATCGCATGACGTTGTTGCCGAAGCCCGGCACAAGCGCTTCTTGCGAATACATTTCCCAGATGTAATCGGTAGGATCAATGCCCGGATATCCATCGTCCCAAATATCCATGTCGAAGTTGCCGCTTTGTTCGATGCCGCCGTTTTCGGCTTGATCCCATAAGATGCTGCCCTCGACGACGGAGATATTTGCTTTAACGCCGATATCGCTCAACATTTCAGCGATGAGTTGTTGCGTGAGAATAAGCGGTTCGCCAAATTCAGGATATGTGATGAATTCCATTTCCATTTTATAGCCTTCGGGCGCGCCGGTCGAGCAACCGCGACATTCGCGCACGCCGTCGTTGTCAGAGTCGACCCAGCCCGACGATTCAAGCAAGGCTTTAGCAGCTTCAAGATCGTACGTTGGGCGCGGCACGTTACACTGATAGGGCGGGCGAAAGAATTCTGACCAGACGGGAGTTGCCAACCCAAAATAGATTTCAGAATTGATCGTATCTATATCAATAGCGGAACGAATCGCTTTTCGCACATTGACGTCCGACAGAATCGGGTGCGGCGTTGCGGATGAGTCGACCGTTCCTTTTTGGGCAAGGTTGAAGAATATACGCATGAGCCAGCGATCGGTAGGACTCATGCTTACTTTGACAACATCCGACCCTTCCAGGTCTTTAGCGACGGTTGTATTAATCCACATATCAATATCGGCGTCGCCTTTTAGCATCATCGTCTTGCGGACGGCATCGTCTGGCACGATGCGCACGATGACCTGATCAATGTTGGGCTTGGGAGCGAGGTAGTACTTCTCGTTCTTGTGGAATGTCATATGATCGCCTTTGAGCCAATCATGCAGGACGAAGGGACCGTCGCTCAATGGTTCGCGCCCGCAATCCCACGCGATAAATCCTTGCTCTAAGTCGCAATAATGTGCGGGCCAAATGGCGATTTGTTCGCCGCCCAACTGCGTAAGGTAATTAGGATACAGCGTGTTGTAATTGACGACGAATGAATATTGGCTTAGCTTCTCAATCGAGTCGACGTAATCAATGCCGGGAATCCATGAACCGTTGACCGGATCGGTGATCGCCTCCCAAGTGAACAGCGCGTCGTCCGCAGTGACGGGTGTGCCGTCGCTCCATTGAATATCTTCGCGCATCGTCCATGTGACCGACATTGTCCCCGCATCTTCGTCAACAACTACGCCGCCGTTTTCGATAGTTGGCAGTTCTGCGGCAAGCTCGGGAAAAACATTGCCGTAAGGGTCAATATCCGCCATGCCGAGCAGTACGAGTTCCATAACGAGCGAATCGTAGCCGGTATCCGCCACCATGGGGTTAAACGACGGCGGATCTTCAGGGATGACGATCGTAATACTGCTGGTTGAATCTGGCGTGATTGATTGTTCGGTTCCCGCTGATTGCGAGCGCGGTCCGCATGAAACAATCGCCAGCGAGAGTATGACCATAAAGGCCAGAAAGAGCAACGTACGCGTTCGTGTGAACATTGGTCCTCCTGCAATTATTTTCTCTTGTTTAGCCTTGGGCGTTCAGAAGCGAACGCAACGGCGGGGAAGCGGGCGCGTAAAGCCTTTGAGATTTCTTGCGCGCCTTCGATCCCTGTGGTTGCTATACTCTCACAAGAGTTGTTTTGCAAACGTGACGTATTATTGCATAGATTGCCCGCTGTGTTAAGGTTTTAAACCGACGAATTTTCGAGTACAATAATTTTTATGAGAACCGTATTCTGGGAAGACAACCAAGTCAAAATGATAGACCAGCGGGTTTTGCCCGCGCGCTTCGAAATCGTTTCATTCAGCGATCACAAATCCGTCGCGCATGCGATCACGGATATGGTCGTGCGCGGCGCGCCCGCCATCGGAGCGACTGCCGCTTTCGGACTCGCGCTCGCAGGATTCGAATCCGTTTCCACTTCGGCGAGCGACCTGCTTGCCGATCTTCAAGCCGCCGCATCTGCCTTAAAAGCCGCGCGTCCTACGGCGGTGAATCTTGCATGGGCGGTTGACGGGGTGATGAGCAAAGTCTCCAGCCTTCAGTCTCCAAGCGCAGACTCGCTTCGTCAATTCGTCTTAGATGAAGCTCAACGCATCGCCGACGAAGACGTAGAGATCAATAAACGCATGGCGGAACACGGCGCGACGCTAGTTAATGACGGCGACACGATCATCCATCACTGCAACACCGGCGCGCTCGCCGCAGTAGATTGGGGCACCGCGCTTGGAGTCATCCGCACTGCGCATGAACAAGGGAAAAAGATTCATGTGTTGGTGGATGAGACTCGTCCGCGCTTGCAGGGAGCGCGTCTCACTGCATGGGAACTGGAACAATATGGCATCCCGTACGAGATCATCAGCGATAACACGGCGGGCTATTTCCTCAAAGCAGGCAAAGCGCAGAAATGTTTCGTCGGCTCAGATCGCACCGCCGCAAACGGCGATGTGGCGAACAAGATCGGAACGTACATGCTTGCGCTCGCTGCGAAAGATAACGGCGTGCCGTTCTATCCCGTCGTGCCGACTTCCACGATTGACCTCTCGCTTTCACACGGCGATCAAATTCCTATCGAAGAACGCGACCCGGAAGAAGTGCTCGGCTTGGAGTTTAAGGGCGAGCGTGTGACTCCGAAGAACGCTAAGGCGCGCAACATCGCCTTTGACGTAACTCCGAATCGTTTGGTCACAGCCATTGTCACAGAAAACGGCATCGCCTATCCGCCGTATGAGAAGAGTTTGAGGCGGCTAGTTTTAGGAGAATAATTTTCTAGACATTCCCCGTCTGACGTGATAAACTTTCGCCCGTTGAATTCGGCGTGACGCGATCCGCGTCACGCCTTTTGATGCGAAGGTAAGAAAATTATGGACATTCTTCTCACTGGCTCAGTCGCTTACGATTACTTGATGACCTTCCCCGGTTACTTCAAAGAACAGATCCTTCCCGAACGACTAGCCTCGATCAGCCTTTCATTCCTCGTTGAATCCATGTCGAAACAGCGCGGCGGAATCGCGCCGAACATCGCCTATTCGATGGCTTTGCTGGGCGCCAGACCGCGCGTGATGGCAACCGTCGGCGAGGATTTTAGCGACTATCGTCAATGGCTTGAATCAAAAGGCGTGGATACATCGCTGATGAAAGTGGTCCCCGGCGAGTTTACCGCGTCGTTCTTTGCAACGACCGATCAATCTTCCGCTCAGATCGCTTCATTCTATCCCGGAGCGATGGCGCATTCCTCCACGCAGTCGCTGAAGGAGTTGGATGAAAAGCCAGACTTGGTGATCGTCTCCCCATCTGCGCCGGATGCGATGATGAAATTCCCCGCCGAATGCCGCGAGTTAGGGATTCCGTATTTGTATGACCCGAGCCAGCAAGTGCTTCGTCTGGATGGAAGCGAGTTGGCGCGCGATATGGATGGCGCGCAGTTTCTGTTTTGCAACGATTACGAATTTGGATTAATCTCGAAGAAAACAGGCTGGGATTTAAACCAGATACTCAGGCATGTGAAGGCGTTGGCGATCACGCGCGGAAGAGACGGCGCAGACTTGTACGTGAATGGCGATTCGGTGCGCATCCCGACCGTTCCTGAAAGGGAGATCGTCGATCCGACCGGAGTCGGCGATGCGTTTCGCGGCGGATTTTTGGCGGGTTATGCGCGCGGATTTGATTGGAAATTATGCGGTGAAATCGGCTCGCTGGCGGCGGTCTATTGCTTGGAGAAGAAAGGCACGCAGAGTCATTCGTATTCGCTAGGCGAGTTCGTTGAACGGTTTAGAGAACATTTTGACGATCAGGGAAAATTGGACAGTTTGTTGAAATCGTAGACTGGAGAATTAACATTGCGGTTAATGCGCCAGTATATCGAATTATTGATTTATAGAAAAAGAAGGAGCAATACATGAACGCTTACGATATTAAGGATATTGGGCAAGCCGAGGGCGGACGTCGCCGCATGGATTGGGCGGAACGTGAAATGCCCGTCTTGCGCCAAATCCGCGAGCGGTTTAAGAAAGAGAAGCCGCTTAAGGGCTTGCGTGTGTCGGCGTGCTTGCATGTTACGACTGAAACTGCTAATTTAATGTGGACGCTGCAAGAAGGCGGCGCGGACATTGTGTTGACCGCGTCGAATCCGCTGTCTACGCAAGACGATGTCGCAGCGGCGTTGGTGAATCAATTTGAGATTCCCACGTTTGCGATCAAGGGCGAAGATAAAGTCACCTATTTCAAGCACATCCGTGCGGCGCTCGAGCATAAACCGCATATGACGATGGACGACGGCGCCGATCTGGTCTCGTCGCTGTTCTTTATTGAAATGGGGCGTTTTGAGAAACTTGAACCGTCTCTCGCTAGTTGGGCAAAGGGGCTTTCCGACGACGAGCGTAAAGAAATGCTCAAAGGCGTGATCGGCGGCACAGAGGAAACTACAACAGGCGTGATTCGCCTCAAAGCCATGGAAGCCGATAAGGTGCTGAAGTTCCCGGTCATCGCCGTGAACGATGCGCAGACCAAGCATTTCTTCGACAATCGTTATGGCACGGGTCAATCAACGATTGACGGCATTATCCGCGCGACGAACGTGTTGCTGGCGGGCAAGGTCTTTGTAGTGGCGGGCTACGGCTGGTGCGGGCGCGGGCTTGCGATGCGCGCGCGCGGCATGGGCGCGTTGGTCGTCGTCACCGAAGTGGACCCGATGAAAGCGCTCGAAGCGGTGATGGACGGTTATCAGGTGATGCCGATGAGCGAAGCCGCCAAGATCGGTGATTTCTTCTGCACGGTCACCGGCGACTTAAATGTCATTGACGGCCATCATTTCGAGGCGATGAAAGACGGCGCGATCGTTGCCAACTCCGGTCACTTTAATGTGGAGATTAATATCCCTGCGTTAGAGAAGATGAGCAAAGGCAAGCCGGAACTGGTGCGACCGTTCGTAGATCAATATACGAGGAAAGACGGACGCAAGATTAACATCCTGGGCGAAGGGCGGCTGATTAATCTTGCTTCTGCCGAAGGACACCCGGCTTCTGTGATGGATATGTCTTTTGCTAACCAAGCTTTGTCCGCCGAGTTTATGGCGAAGAACGCCGATAAGTTGGAGAAGAAAGTCTATTCCGTCCCCGCTGAAATTGATAAAGAGATTGCTCGCCTCAAACTTGAAGCGATGGGCGTGACGATTGATACACTCACCGTTGAGCAACAACACTACCTCAACTCGTGGGAAGAGGGAACTTAATTTGATTTAGATAGGATTGACGATTAGCCTCGCGGATGCTAATGCGCCCGCGAGGCTTTTTATTATTTGCTTTTATTTAGAGCTGGCATTGTAAAACAACTTCTTTTTGATTTGATTCCCCTGCGCTGTTGTACGACTCAATTGCATAGGTTGCCCGCCGCCGTCTAGAGAGGAAGCGCAATCAATAGAAGACCTCGGAGTTTTTTAGGACTCCGAGGTCTTCTATCTTGGTCGAACGTAGGCAGGCGATAGATCTAATTTTTGTTGCACGAGAAATTAACCCCGTACGAATTGCTCGTATGCCCCGCCTGATCGCGGACGGTTACGACGACTGCCATGTCGTACTGTTTTGAACCGCAACCCCATTGTCCGGTGATGGAAGCGCCGTTGCGTTGGTTGGCGGAGGGAGCGAAGGAAACATCTTTAATGCCTCCGGTTACAGCTCGTGAAGCGCTGACGATTTGGAAGTTAGCGAGATTAGCGTCGCCTTCGCCATCGCGGAAGAATACCTCTAAATAGACGATTATCGCGCCCGACGAAGCATCGAAGCGCACGGTTACGCGATCAATGACGGGCGCCGAGGCAATCACAGGGGCGGCAGTTACAGTGGGAGGCGCTGCGAACTCTTCCAACCTAGCGGCGTCGCCGCTGATAATGATGGCGTGTTCGCCCCATAGCCAGCAAGTACCGGCTTTATTCGGATTCTTGATGATCCAGTAGTTGAGAGCGGAATTTCGCCCGGTGGCTTCCGCTTGTAACCCAGCTGCCAACGCGCCGACGATGTCGTACGCGCCGCTCGGTCCTGAACGGCAATTGGTCGTCTCTCTTACTGTGATGATGACTTTAGATGGCGCGTCTGTCGGCGGCGGGGGAAGAGTGACGGCTGGCTCGGGCGTGAAAGTAGAAGTCGGAGGGACGAGCGCGGTTTGCGTCAACGCTTTGAAAATCTGCGCTTGCGAGGTGACAGTCAGCGCGA
>BQMV01000143.1 GCA_022181005.1 Anaerolineaceae bacterium
TACGCTGGCTAACGCTACGATGGCAAGGTTCGCCGCATTTAGCATTAACTCGATAGACATGAAGATGATTAGCGCGTTGCGGCGAATTAGAACGCCCAACACTCCGATAGCGAATAAAATTGCAGAGAGGATGACATAATAGTCAACAGGTACCATAGTCGTTCGCGATTTCTAGCCGTTTCGCGCCCCCTTCTCTTTTTTCGTCAACGTGATCGCGCCGATCATAGCGACCAACAATAAGATCGAGACAATTTCAAACGGCAACAGATAGTTTTGGAACAGAGCGACGCCCAATTGTCGCAGATTTTCGGTGGCGTTGATCGCTTCGGCGGGAGGAAGCACGTCGCCTAGTGAGCGGGCTTTAACGATCAACAGGTACGCCGCTTCCGCGAATAAGGCAGCGGCTAAGGCGATGGCGAGCGGTTTCTGCCACGGAAGCGCGTTCGGCGCCGGCAGGTTTTCCGCGCCTAACAACATAATGACGAACAAGAACAGCACCATGATCGCGCCTGTGTATACGGTGATCTGCGCCATCGCAATGAACGGCGCGCCTAACAGCAGATAGAATATCGCTACTGTGATGAAGTTCAACACGAGGTATAACGCCGCATAAACGGTATTGCGGCTCAGCAACATACCGAGCGCCGACGCGACAGCGATACAAGCTAGAACGAGGAAGAGAGCGAGGTCAAGAGTCATAAATATCCGTTAGGGTTACCGGTTTTCAATCGCAATACGGTCAATTGTCAACGGTAAGCGCAAAATCGTCAATCTTTCGGGTTCTCCATCTCCGGCACAGAGCGATTGAACGCGCCCGGCTCAACTTTTTGCGGCGTCAATTTGCTCGTCACCGGCGCAGGGTCTAGCAACATTTCTTTTGTGTATATCGCCGAATTGCGGTCGTAGAACGACAGTTCATAATTGTCGCCCAGCGTGAGCGCTTCGGTCGGGCAGGCGTCTTCGCAATAACCGCAGTAAATGCAACGCAACATATTAATTTCGTAGGTGGAAGCGTATCGTTCGCCGGGCGAGAAGCGTTTCTCGTCCGTATTCTCGGCGGCTTCCACAAAGATCGCGTCGGCAGGGCAAGCGGCAGCGCATAACGCGCAACCGATGCATTTTTCAAGTCCATTTTCATACCGATGCAGTTCGTGCCGTCCGCGGAAGCGCTTGCGCACTTCCCGCTTTTCTTCAGGATATTGATAGGTGACGGGTTTTTCAAACATCATCTTGAACGTCACCCACAACCCACGAACCAGCTCAACGGCAGGTTCAAACACGCTCATACGTAAGCCTCCTCAAGGCTTGATACACGCCAATGACGCAAATCGCAAATACCAACATGGAAGAAACAGGGATGAACCACATCCACAGCGCGTTCTTGGCGACATCAAACATTAAAATGCCGACAGCGGTCAAAAAGACCGTCGCCAACGAGGCTGGTAAAAGAATCTTCCAGCCGAAACTCATCAACCGATCATAGCGAATGCGGGGCCATGTGGCGCGCACCCAGATCATAACGAACAACAGAATCATGATCTTGGCGAACATATAGACCGGTCCCAAAATAGGATATTGCGCTTCGCCGGGGCCCAAATATCCGCCGAAGAAAAACACCGCTAAAATAGCGGAGACAATGATCATTTTCTGATATTCCGCCATGAAGAAAAGCGCGAATTTCATACCCGAATATTCCGCATGATAGCCAGCGGTTAACTCTTGTTCGGCTTCAGGCATATCGAACGGAGCGCGATTCACTTCGGCGAGAGTCGCGATCCAGAAGATCAACGCCCCAAGCGGCTGATAAACTACGAACCACATCGAACGCTGCGCTTCCACGATCTCGCGCATGCTCATCGAATTAGCCAGCAGGATTACCGGCGTCAACGAAATACCGAGCGCGACCTCATAGGAGATCATCTGCGCGGTCGAACGCATCGCGCCCAGCATGGCATACTTGCTATTCGACGACCAGCCCGCTAATACAATGCCGTACACCGACACCGACGCAATGGCGGCAAAAAACAACACTGCGACGTTGATATCCGCCAGATATAGATTAATATCGCGCCCAAACCAATGCACCGTCGCGCCCCACGGAATGACCGCCCCGATAACGATCGAGGGCAGCAAGGTCAAAATTGGCGAAAGGAAGAAAACGAATTTGTACGCTTTCGCCGGCGAAAGTTCTTCTTTAAAGATCAATTTGATCGCATCGGCGATCGGCTGAAGCAAGCCATACGGTCCAGCGCGATTCGGTCCAATGCGCGTTTGCATTCGCGCCAACGCCCGGCGTTCGTAATACGTCAGGTAGGCGAACCCGATCAACAGCGCAAAGATGATGACAAGCGCCTTGATGAACCATTCCAGCCAGAGAGTCCAATCGGTGATCATGCTTTTACCTTCGCCGCTACAGGTTCGCGGATTGCCACGCCCATCGAGCGCGGCGTCAATAAGATTTTCTCGTCAAGCGTATCGTCCAATTTCAGAACCGCTTCGCCGCTTACGCCGTCGAAACTAACGTTCACGGTCTGCCCGGCGCTCAAGCCCAGCCGCATTGCGGCAGAGGGATGCGCGCTGACGCTGGTTTCGCCGATACGCTGATGCAACAACTCGGCGACCATCATAGTCGTGCCGCGATGGTACAACTTGTTAACCGGCACTGCCAGCAATTCTTTTTCCTTTAACGTCGGCAGCGTTTCTTTCTGGGCTTTCGGAATGCTCACTTTTTCTCCGCGCGTCGCCGCCGTAGATAAATGCGCGCCTAAGCCGTCTTTATTATCATATGTTGTGCCGCCGTAATAGCGGTCGTTGCCCCCCACTGTGGGCAATTGCTCGCGAACTTCGGCAAGTTTGGCGTAATCCAAGCCATCGAACGACTTTACCGTCGCAGCCAGCAGGTCGAACACCACCGCGGCAGACGTACCTTCAAGAATAACGCCCATGTTTCGCGCAACTTGCGAGACGATGGCAAAATCAGGTCGAGACTCGCCCGTAACCGGCACAGCAGGATAGAAGCGCTGAACGCGCCGCTCGCCGGAAGTCAACGTGCCTTCGCGTTCCGTAAAGGCTTGCGCGGGCAAAACTACGTCCGCTATCTCGACAGTTTCAGTCGTCATCACATCTTGCACAACGACAAATTCCGCCTCCGCCAGAGCCTTCGCCAACTTCGGGTCGTCGTGAACGGGATCCGCTCCGACAATATAGACCGCTTTACCTTTTAACGCTTTGGCTAAGTCGTCTTCGACAGCGAAGCCGATCTCCCACGCGCCCTGATCGTTGGCGCGTTCCCATACGCCAATAAGTCCGTTGTTGGGTCTTCCCGTAAAATTATTATCATCCAGCAGTTTCGCGCACGCCGCCGCCAAATTTTGCGAGCCGGCGACCCCGAGCCCTTCGCTGCCGTAAAAGACAACGACATCTCGAGATTTCAACAACGCTTCGCCCGCCTCATTCGCTTTTGTCAAATCGCGCACTGCTTTCACTTCTTCGCCGTATTCATAACGGATCGCGCGCGCAGCATATCTATCTAATTTCGTCTCGCGCGGGTTTAATACAATTAATGTCGCGCCGCGCTCTTGCGCTTGCTTAACTCGAAGATACCAAATTGGCGCTTCTTGATACAAATCGGAAGCGACAACGACAATGGCGCTGCCCGCGCCCATCGTTCCAATGTTCGTTCCCGCGCTCACGCCGACGAGCGACATCAATTCTCCGCCCGCCATGTGCGAATATAAATACGCCTTACCGCCCGCGTGGTCTGCCAACATTTTCAAATTAAATAAATCTTCGTTCGCCAACCTGCCCGACGCCAATACGACAAAGTCTTTCTTAGCTTTGAGGAATTTCTCCGCGGCAAGTTGAGTCGCGGCATCCCATGAAGCGCGCGCCAGTTTCTTCTCCTTGCGGATCATGGGTCTGGTCAGCCGTTGTTCGCCTTGGGCGTAATGATACGCAAAGCGACCTTTATCGCAGATCCAAATTTCGTTCACTTCTTCGTTCTGTCGCGGCATCACGCGTTTGACGACGATTTCGCCGTTCGAGCGAGCTTCGCGCCGCGTATTTAACGTCGTATTGCAACCGACCGGACATTGCGTGCAGATGGAAGACGCGGCTTCCATTTCCCAGGGGCGCGCGCCAAAGCGGAAGTCTTCGGTGGTCAGCGCGCCGACGGGACAAATATCGGTGGTGTTGCCCGAGAAGACCGAGTCGAAACCGGGTTCCGAAACGGAGATAATTCGCATCGGACGGGCGCGGTCGTCAAATTCAAGCACCGCATCGCCAGCGATCTCATCTTGAAAGCGGACGCAACGCGCGCAGAAAATACAACGTTCGCGGTCCAGCCAGATCAACTCGCCCAGCGGAACCGGTTTAACAAAGCGTTGTTTTTCTTCAAGCCTGAAGCGGCTGCTGCGCGGACCGTATTTCATGTTCAGGTCTTGCAGCGCGCATTCGCCGCCTTTATCGCAGATCGGGCAATCAAGCGGATGCGAAGTCAGCAGAAATTCAACCGTTCCGCGTTGCGCATCGGCGACCTTCGCCGTCTGCGTGTTGATCACCATGCCCTCTTCTACTTTATTCGTGCAGGCGGTTTCCAATTTCGGCATGAACTGAATCTTCGGGGCGCCGTCTTCCACAACGAATTGCCCTGTAGCGCGATCGCGCACCGGGCGCCCGATCTCCACCAGGCACATGCGGCACATGCCAACCGGCTCCAGTTTGGGATGGTGGCAAAACACGGGAATATCTATGCCAGCTTGCTTGGCGGCGTCTACAATATTTAATCCTGCGGGGACAGTGACTTGTCGTCCGTCAATCGTAAGAGAAATTTGTTTATCCATTATGCTTGCACCGCTTTATCGAAATCTTCTCGGAAACGTTCGAGGCTGGAAACAACCGCCATGGTAGAGAATTCGCCCAACGCGCATAAACATTTACCTTGCATTTGCTTCGCCACGTTAAGCAGCAAGTCCACGTCGGCTCGCACGGCTTGACCAGTGTGGATGCGTTCGGTAAGGTGCGACATCCAGAAAGTGCCTTCGCGGCAGGGCGTGCATTTTCCACACGATTCGTGCCGGAAGAAGTGAACAGTTTTATTAATGAGCCAGTCCATCGAAACCGTATCGTCTACGATGATGACCGATGCGGAGCCGAGCTCCGACTTTAGCTTGCGGACTTCGAGGTAGTCCATCGGCGTATCGAGAATGCTGTCGTCGTCTACAAGGATCAGCGAGGAAGATGCGCCGGCGGGCATAATCGCCCGAACGCTGCGCGAATCTTGTACGCCGCCGCCGTATTTATAGATCAAATCGCGGAAGGTCGTGCCAAACGGAAGTTCGTAATTACCGGGTTTGCGCACGCGCCCCGAAAGCGAAAAGATCTTCACGCCCGGAGCGTCCGCCGTGCCCATAGATTTGTACCATTCTGCGCCGTTCGCCATAATCATCGGCACATTGGTAAACGTCTCAACGTTATTAATGATCGTCGGCTTGCCATATAACCCCTCCGAAGGCGGGAAGGGAGGGCGCACGCGCGGTTGCCCGCGCCTTCCTTCAAGCGATTCGAGCAGCGCAGTCTCTTCGCCGCAAATGTACGCACCCGCGCCGAGATGAGTATAAATTCGGAGCGAGTAATCGGTTCCGAAGATTTTATCGCCTAAATAGCCTTCCGCTTCCATCTCGGCGATTTTCCGATCAAGCGACTCGGCGATCTGCCAAAATTCACCGCGTAGATAAATGTACGCGATATTCGCGCCAACGGCGTACGAGCCAATCATCACTCCTTCCAGGAATTGGAAGGGATTATTTTCCATTACTTCGCGGTCTTTAAATGTGCCCGGCTCAGACTCGTCGGCATTCGCCACCATGTAATGGGGCCAGCTTTTCGCGTCGGCAAACGACCACTTCATGCCCGTCGGGAAGCCCGCGCCGCCGCGCCCGCGCAAACCTGAATTTTTAACCACGTCAATCACTTCGCCGGGTTTCATTTTTGTCACCGCATTTTTAAACGCGGCAAGCCCGCCGTTATCTTGATATACAGAAAGTTTCCCAATATCGGGAATTTCTCGATGCCGTAACAGAACATGCGTCATAAACATATCTCCCATACAGAGGAAAGAATCATCCTTCGCTCTGTTTTAATTCGCCGATCAATTCCATCGTTTTCTCTACGGTCATATGCTCGTGATATTCGATCGCATCCGGTCCTTGCAATTGGAACATGGGCGCTCGATCACAAGCGGCAAGGCACATGACCGCTTCCACCGTAACCAACCCGTCTTCGGTCGTTTCGCCAGCCTTGATCTTCAGATGATCGCACAAATCGCCCATAAAACCTTCGGCGCCGCGCAACGCGCACGGCAGGTCTGTACAGACTTGTATGCGATATTTGCCTTCTTTTTCTTCGTGATACAACGTATAGAAACCGACCACGCCAGCCACTTCCGTTTCGGTAATGTCGAGCAACGCGGCAATATCCTGCATGGCAGCTTTACTGATATAGCCTTCATCGCGCTGGGCGATAAAGAGCAACGGCATCAACGCCGAACGCTTTCCGTGCGGCGGATATTTCGAAAGGATTTGTTGAACTTCCTGGGGGTATTTTTCAGCCAGACTCATCGGTCAATATCTCCGAGCACAATGTCTACGGATGCGAGAATCGCCACCAGATCGGCGACAAGATGCCCACGCACCATTTCATTGATCACTGATAGATTGCAGAAAGAAGGCGTGCGCATATGCACACGATGCGGCTTCGGTCCGCCATCGCCTTCCATATAAACGCCCAACTCGCCGCGCGGCGACTCGACCGCGCTGTAGACCGAATTCTTTGGCGCAGGGAAACCTTCCGTCCAATACTTGAAGTGATGAATGAGCGCTTCCATGCTCACTCCAATTTCGGCGCGCGGCGGCGGCACGAAACGCCGGTTTGCGCTCAACGTCGGCTGACCCGCTAGCTCTTTCAGTTTTTTCAGCCCCTGCTCAACAATCTTCATCGATTCGCGAAATTCTTCAATACGGACGATGTAGCGCGAGAAGGTGTCGCCGGTCGTACGGGTAGGAACATCGAACTCATATTCTTCATAACCCATATAGGGGCGCGCTTTGCGCAGATCCCAATCCACACCCGACGCGCGAAGCATGGGACCCGTCACGCCGTAGGAAATGGCGGTCTTCGCATCCAACATACCGATGCCGACTAGCCGGTCGAGAAAGATCGGGTTTTTCGTCAATAACGCTTCGTATTCGTCCACGCGCTTGGGGAAGATCTTGAGGAAACCGCGCACAGCCGATTCAAACTCTTCCGGCACATCGCGCCAAACGCCGCCCGGACGGAAATAGGTGGTCATCATACGCTGCCCCGAACAGAGTTCGAAGATATCCATAATATATTCGCGTTCACGGAAGCAATACAAAAACATGGACATCGCCGCAAGGTCAAGCCCGAAGGGACCTAGAAATACCAAATGCGAAGCGATGCGTTGCAACTCCGTCATGATGACGCGAATCACTTGCGCGCGCGGCGGCACGTCTAAATCAACCAGTTTCTCAACCGCCATACAGTACGCGAGATTGTTGCCTACTGTGTTCAAGTAATCAAGTCGGTCGGTCATCACCTCGGCTTTGAGGAAGGTCTTCGACTCCATGTTCTTCTCGACGCCGGTATGCAGATAACCGATTTCGGGGATCGCGTTCACGACCGTTTCGCCATCCAGTTCGACTACCAACCGTAACACGCCGTGCGTAGATGGATGTTGCGGACCCATGTTCAACAGCATGGTCTCGCCGGTCAACACGCGTTCAGACACTAGATGTTTATATTTTGCGTAACTAGCTTCTTCTATTTGCGGCATACGCGTTCCTCAATCCTTGCAAAGGGCAAACCTTCGCAAGAGCTGTTTTTATTCCTTCGCATAAATCTTCGACAGGTCAATATCGTCAAAGTTGAACGTAAATTGCGGCTCCTCATACCCCAGCGGAAAGTCCTTCCGCAAGGGATGCGCATCCAGATCGTCGGGCGTTAAAATCTTGCGCGGATCGGGATGTCCTTCAAAGACGATCCCAAACATATCGTTTACTTCGCGTTCGCGCCAGTTCGCCGTCTGATATATATGCGAAACCGTCGGGACGTTAAGCTGGTCGCCCGCAACGGGGACTCGCAATTGCAACGTGGTATTTTGCGCCAGCGACGACATCTGATAGATCACATGGAAGCGCGGCGTTTGTTGAGGATAGTAATCCGTCGCAGTGAGCGCGGAGAGCAGTTCAAATTCGTGCTTGTCGCGCAGAAGAGTCAACGCGTCCACGATCTGATCGGCTTTAACGAAGATATGCGCCTCCCCGCGAAATTCTTCGCAGGTTGCGTCAAAAGTCTCTTGCAGCGTTTGAACGATGGGTTCTATTTTTTTATCCATAAGATCGCCTTATCGCAACAAACGGCGGAAAAATCCGCTCCGTTGTTAAACGGAAATAGCGTTGCGCGGTCCTTTCGAGTGATTCCAAGCCTTCGTCATATCAACGAACTTCTCATCCTTCACTTTTTCATAGAGCGTCATAATGCCATGAATGAGCGCGTCGGGGCGCGGAGGGCAACCCGCCACGTACACATCCACCGGAATAATTTCATCCACGCCTTGCAAGATCGCATAATTATTGAAAACGCCGCCAGTTGAGGCGCAATCGCCCATGGCGATCGCCCATTTCGGCTCAGGCATCTGATCGTACAACTGGCGCACTACCGGCGCCATCTTGCGCGAAACGCGCCCAGCGACGATCATCAAATCCGATTGGCGTGGGCTGGCGCGCATGAGTTCCATGCCGAAACGACTCATATCGTAATGAGACGCTTGCGCCGCCATCATTTCAATCGCGCAGCAGGCAAGACCAAACAACATGGGCCACATGGCGTTCGTGCGCGACCAGTTGACCAGTTCTTCTAATTTAACAGTAACCATCCCCATGTTACCGAGTTTTTGCTCTATTCCCATTCGAGAGCTCCTTTCTTCCATGCGTACACATAACCCACCAGCAAAATGCCGATGAAGACGATCATTTCAATTAAACCGAACAGCCCAAGCTGGCGAAACACCACCGCCCACGGCAAAAAGAACACCACTTCGATGTCAAATAAAATGAACAGCACGGCGATCAAATAGAAACGGACGGGCAAGCGGCGCGTCGCTTCGCCATAAGGGACAATACCCGATTCATATGGCTGTGATTTAGCTTTGGAAGGCTTCTTAGGACCGAATAAATTCCCAAGCCCAATCGCAATCAGCGCAACCAACGTTGCCAGTAAGACCATCAACGCGATGGCGACATATTCCAGCATTGCGGCTCCTCAAAACGCCCAATTAAAGGACGAGAATGTATAAGACGGATGACAGTATAACATAAGAGTTTCGAAAGTTCCACTTTTCACAAGGTTGGCAAAATAAAGGGGCAAACGAGCCATCCGAACGATTCGTTAGTCAATTTAACCTAAATAATCTCTTAACGGCTCGCTGTTCGAAGGATGCCTTAATTTCCTCAGCGCTTTGGCTTCAATCTGGCGGATGCGCTCGCGAGTGACATGAAAACGCGCGCTCACCTCTTCCAGCGTGTACTCTCTCCCATCCGCCAGTCCAAATCTCAACTCAAGCACCTCGCGCTCGCGATCAGATAGCGTCGTCAGCGCGTCGCGCACTTGCATCTTTAACATATCACACATGGCGGCATCAATCGGCGAGAGCGCGCCTTCATCTTCCAGAAAGTCGCCTAAGTCGCTAGCATCTTCGTCGTCTATAGGGCGATCAATCGAGAGCGGCTCCTCCATCGCAGAAAACGCGCGATCCACCTTTTGCGCGGCGTTAGCGAGCTTCTGCTTCAGCGTCTCATCGAGCGGCTTATTCTCAGCGTATGCGCGCAACACCGCTTCTACGTCGGCGGCAGGGAGATAATTCGCTTTTAACGCTATTTCTTCCGTAGTTGGCGCGCGTCCGAATTGCTGCGTGAGCGCGCGTTGCGCTTTTATCACCCGATTGATGGCTTCAAACAGATGCACAGGTATGCGTATTGTGCGCGCTTGCTCGGCAATAGAGCGATTAATGGATTGGCGAATCCACCAAGCGGCATAAGTGCTGAATCTGAATCCGCGGCGCGGATCAAACCTCTCGACCGCGCGCATCAAGCCTATGTTTCCCTCCTGTATCAAATCCTGCAGGTCAATGCCGCGATTTAAGTATCGCTTCGCCACGCTAACCGTCAACCGCAAGTTGGAGCGAATCAATATCTGCCGCGCTTCATCCGAGCGAGCTCGAACCGAGTCTATTTCCTGTCGAAGACAATCGTCCAGTGGAAAATGAGCAATCAGCGTCTGCTGACTCGGCAGGCAATCGCGCATATTAAAACGTTGAAAGAGCCACTTCGCGCATTCAGACGGAAGCAGGTAGAAACCAAGAAAGACCGAGTACGCCTGTCGCGCAACTTCATTCCACAGTTCATCCGTCCCCCACAGTCCATTATTCAAATAGCTCCTTAAATAAGAAGGAGCGCCTAACTCAAATGAGACGCGCAACTTCCTCGCCTCATCGAGCAATTGAGAAAGATTCGGCGCCTCACAATCAAACCTGGCGGCATCTTCAAGCAAACGCTTCCATGCAGTAATGGTGTCAGCCGTAAACCTGCAATAAACTGCGCGTTCCTTCGTCAGCTTTGCGCGCATCGGACGATTCTCCACTGCGCCAATCAAGCGTTCTGCTTCGATCATGGTCGCTAGATGAAATTCATCATCAGCGTTAAGTAACTTGACCTGACCAATTTCCTTTAAGTACAGGCGCACCGGGTCGGCGATAAGTTCGGCAGTGAGCGAGGAATCGCGCAGCGCAACCCCCGCCTCTTTCATCTGCCGCTGGTCAGGCGGTGGAATCCGCTTTTTTTGCTTCATATTTCCGCCAGCCGCAATCCTAGGTTCGTTACGCATTACGGCGATCCGCCCGCCGTTTTCTTCGCTATCGCTTTGCAGACAGCGAAAGATCGGAAGAGCACACGTCTGAACTCCAGTCACGTGGCCTTATCTCGTATGCCGTCTTCTGCTTGA
>BQMV01000144.1 GCA_022181005.1 Anaerolineaceae bacterium
ATGCACGGAAGGTGCGTTACGTAACAGGTCGCGCCTTTGGTGGAGACCCCATGCAACGCGGCTTGGATGATGGCATTCGTCTCTGCGTGGATCGTGCGGACGCAATGCCCGTCTACCATGAGATGACCGATCTCGTCGCAGTGACCCTGTCCCTTGGGCGAGCCGTTGAACCCCGTCGTGAGGATGCGCTTGTCTGTCACGAGCACACAGCCGACGAAGGCGCGGTCGCAGGTGCTTCGTTCTGAAACGGCAAAGGCGATCTTCATGAAGTACGAGTCCCAATCGGGGCGCATGGTTTCTCCATTATGATTTATCTCGTCATTGCGAGGAGGGCTTTGCCCGACGAAGCAATCCCCGTCAACGTGTTGGAGATTGCTTCGCTTCGCTCGCAATGACGGATATTTTTATTCCACAGTCACACTCTTCGCTAGATTTCTCGGCTGGTCTACATCCAGTCCGCGCAGGGCGGCAATGTGGTACGCGAGCAATTGTAGCGGGATCACCGTCACGATGGGGGAGAGCATCCACGGCGTTTCAGGCACCCACAGGATATGATCCGCCATTCCGTGAATCAACTCGTCGCCGTCGGTGGCGATCGCGATCACCATCCCGCCGCGCGCTTTTGCCTGCTGAATCTGCGAGATCATTTTTTCGTGCCACGGGTCTTTCGGCGCGAGGCACACGACGGGCATGTGTTCATCAATCAGCGCGATGGGACCGTGTTTCATTTCGCCCGCAGGGTAGCCCTCGGCGTGGATGTACGAAATCTCTTTCAATTTCAACGCGCCTTCGTAGGCGATGGGCATGTTGATGCCGCGACCGAGATACAAACAGTTGCGGATGTCCTTTAGCATTTGAGCAACCTTCTCTATTTCGCTTTCGCGGTCAAGCGTGCGGCTGACGAGATCGGGAACGAGTCGCAGATCCGCGACGAGTTCTTTGCGTTGCTTTTCATTGATCGTGCCGCGTAAATCGGCGAGCAAAATTGCCAGCATGTACTGGTCAACGAGCGGGGCGGTGAAGGCTTTGGTCGAAGCGACGCCGATCTCAGGTCCCGTTTGCATCGAGATGAAGCCATCCGACACGCGCATGGCTTGCGAGCCGATGGCGTTGACGATACTCCAGATCACCGCGCCTTTGCGCCGTCCCTCTTCCATCGCGGCGAGCGTGTCTGCGGTTTCGCCCGATTGCGAGATGGCAAGCACAACGGTCTTGTCGTTCAAGATCGGGTCGCTGTAGCGAAACTCCGAAGCGATGACCACTTCCACAGGCACGCGCGCGATCTTCTCGATCAGATATTTGCCGACCATTCCTGCATACGCGGCAGTTCCGCAAGCGGTGATGTAGATCTTCTCGATTTTCTTCGCAAGTTCTTCGGTCAACTTTAGATCAGGCAAACGGATTTTCCCGTTGGCAAAATCCACGCGACCCGCGAGCGTGTCGGTCAGCGCGCGCACCTGTTCGTGGATTTCCTTTTGCATGAAGTGGCGATATTCGCCCTTCTCCGCCGCGACAGGGTCCCACGAAATATTATGAACTTGCGGTTTTACTTTTGCGCCGTCGAGCGTTTCGATGGTCACTGTGCCGCGCGTCACCACCGCCATTTGACGCGATTCCAAAAAGATGACATTGCGCGTGTGCTCCATGATGGCGGGCGTGTCGCTAGCGACAAAATTTTCGCCTTCGCCCATGCCGATCACCACGCCGCCCGCGTTGCCGATCCGCGCCGTCACGATCTTGTCGGGTTCATCGGCAGAGATCAACACCACCACGTTCGCGCCGCGGATCTGGTTGAACGTTTTTCGCGCGGCTTCCACCAATCCGATTCCCGTCGCGAGATAATGCTCCACAAGATGCACGATGGTCTCGGTGTCGGTCTCCGACTGAAATTCCACGCCTTCGGCGGTCAGTTCATCTTTGAGTTCGAGAAAATTTTCGACGATGCCGTTCTGCACGACCACGACGCGTTTCGTCTGCCCGAGATGCGGATGCGCATTCCGCGCGTTCGGCGCGCCGTGAGTCGCCCAGCGCGTGTGACCAATCCCTGGCGCGCCCGCGATGGGGGATTTCTCGACGAGATCAATTAATTGGGATAACTTGCCCGCGTCTTTTCGGACTTCGAGTTGGTTGCCGCTGATGACAGCGACCCCAGCCGAATCGTATCCGCGGTATTCGAGCCGTTTCAAGCCGTTGAGGATGATCGGCGTCGCATCACGCGCGCCGATGTATCCGACGATTCCACACATAGGGTCCTCCGAAGCAATCAGATGAGAAGTGAAGATAAGGAAAAGAGCATCAAGCGGCGGGATTATATCGCAAAACAAAACCCGCTGAGTGGGGTTATGCGTCAGCGGGTTTTGTTCTAGGTTGTTTTGAACGATTCTTTAGCCGTCAATTCTGCCTCTAGTCGGCGTCGGCACTAACGTATTTGTCGCCGGCGGCTTGGGCGTATTCGTTGGCGGCCTCGGTGTGTATGTGTTCGTCGGCTTAGGCGTATTCGTCGGCGGCTTCGGCGTGTATGTGTTCGTCGGCTTAGGCGTATTTGTCGGCGTCCTCGGCGTGTATGTGTTCGTTGGCTTAGGCGTATTTGTCGGCGGCCTCGGCGTGTATGTGTTCGTGCGCGTCGGCGTTGGGACCGTATTTGTCGGTCTCGGCGTGAGCGACGGTGTAAAGGTGAGCGACGGTGTAAAGGTGAGCGACGGCGTAAAGGTGAGCGACGGTGTAGAAGAGGGCATGGTCGCAGTCGGTATTGGCGTGTTCGACGGCGTCGGCGTTGCTTGCGGGATTACGCTGATCACGCAACCGTTATCAAGGACCACGGTGAGACCGAATGAATTGGCTGGCACAATTCCCGACCAACGCGAGTCGGAATATCTGTAGTCGAAATCGAGGTCTTTCGATTGCCCGGCGTTTAAACGCGAGTCGTTTGTAGGTCCCGAATCCCACTGTGAAGGGGAATCCGAATCATATACGTTTTCAAGGGTATCGCCGTCAAAACGAATCCGGTAGAGCGTTTGACCGGGGTTGGATGTGTCGTAGGCGTCCCAAATGAAAATTAGGCTCTGAATAGCGGTATTTGTGCCGCTCTGGTTTCTAATCGCAATCCTCACGCGCGGTTTCGAGCCATTGCTGCTATACGTTCTTTGTGAGAATGAGCCTGCAGTATATTCTCGGCAATCGGGCGTGGGGGTGGGGGTAGGCGTATACGTCATTGTAGGCGTGGACGTCTCTGTAGGCGTCATTGACGGCGTAAACGTTTCTGTAGGCAGAGGCGTGTTGGTCGGCACAGTTGGGATGGCCATACTCAACGGCGTGTTAATGGCGCGCACAGCGCGGAAGTTTTCCACGATGCCTTCGCGATACGAAGCAAGGTGGATCATCTCCGGCTGAATGCCGAAAGCGGACAGCACGATGAACGTGAAGTTGTAATCTGCGGCGACTACTACGCGCTGACCCGGCGACCCCGGATGCTCGCTTGGGCTTCCGCCTAGCAAACAACTAGCGTAGACCGGCTTATTATTGACCGGCGGCGTGAAGACGCGCCCGTCTTCGGCGGAGCAGACGGTAATATTAAAATAACGTTCATCCGCTTTTGTGACGCTTTCAGTGCGTGTGTTCCGCAGGAAGAATCCGATGACGATTCTCTGCGTTTCATCTTTGATCGAAGGAATGCGGGCGGCGTCTTTTTGTGCGTCGGTCTCGCATTTCCCGCCGGGATAGCCGGCGCAGTAGGCTGGATTGAGCGAGCCGGCGGTAGCGTAACGAACGCCGAAGCGCGTTGAGTTCTCGATGACGATCCAGGCGAACATCAGCCGCGAAACTTCCATGATGCCGACCAGAACCAGCAACAGGATCGGCAAGACGATGGCAAACTCCACAATAGCTTGCGCTTTAGCGCGCTGTTGTGTGCGACGTGGCGGGAGGAGGCGTAATATAGTCATAATAACTTACCTTCGATTGTATCAAAATCCGGGCGGAATTTCATTGTCGGCGCCCGGCAAAAACGCTATTGTGCGATGCGAGTAAAAATGTTATCCGCGATGCTTTTGAAAATTTCGGCAAGCCCGTTAGCGTTGGGCGAGAACCTATAGAAACCGTGGTTGGCGGTGTAGCCTGAGCCGTCGCCAGCTTCTTCCGCAATATATTGTAATAACGCTTCGCCTGCGTTCGCATCCCCTGTCCACGCGTTGCGTACGAGTTCGCCCAGACCGATCGTGAAGATGGTGATGCCTTGCCCGGTGACGGGATTCGCTATAAAGTCGGCTTGGTCGCGGGCGTAGTCGTCGGCGTCGTATGCCGAGTTTGTGTTTTTGTGTCTTGTGGAGATGGAGCCGTCGCGGCAGGTAAGCGTACTCCAAGTGGCTGGCGGACAGAAACCATGAGGGAGGAGCGTTTTCCCCGGCTCGTCTTCTGGACGATCTGTAGCGTTAGCGGGACCGCCTGCCAACAGAATGGTAACCCAGAATGAGTCGGTGCGCGAGGGAGGGCGCGTAAACTCGCCGCCGGCGCGGAACAATGCGCCGCCGATGTTGGAGGAGTTGCAAGAAGACGGGTTGCCTGTGTTAACAAAAGCGGGGCAATCTAGACCGTCGAAAACGCCGCTCTCGTAGTATAAGCAAGGACCAGATTCCGGGTTGGTGTCGCACTTAGGCGGCTGAAATACTTTTAAACTCCTAATAGCGTTTGTGACCTGCGTTTTATCATCGGAGAGAGGTAATACTGTAACATGGTCGCGGGTGACTTCGGCTTTCTGGCTAGGGAAGGAAGGATTGTACACCGCAACATCAGCCTGACCTGTTAATGCAACAATTGCAACGCGGTCATAGGGGAAGAATATCATCTCGTCAACAAATTGCTCCGCCACCTCTTTCACTTTTGCCAGCGGCTGACAAGGATCGGTCGTAGAGAAATTACAGTTTCGAGGGTCGTCCAGCGGGCTGTCTGGATCGTCAGATTCTCCGCCGGTTTCATACGACATGGAAGATGACGTGTCAATGACCAGCACAAGGTCAATCGAAGCGGCTTCGCCGACCGAGTCGGCGCGGATGGTGGTCCCATTCCAGCCGACTAAACGCAAGAAATTGAAATTTACCCATTTTTCCGCCGTGACGCGCACCAGTTTGCGTTGTGGGTCGTTTACGTTTTGAGGACAGAGACGAACGTCGTGTTCTGTTCCGTCGTCAGCGGTTGGGTTATCTGCTTTGCAGCGATAGACAGTAATGTGATCCGCTTCGGCTTCGTTCAAACGCAGAAAATTCTGCGCGGCGGCGGCGAGGTCGGAGCCTTGAAAACCTTGACGAAATTGCTGGGCGGCGGCGATTGAGGCGGCGTCAATGCCGCGTTTCAAACGCCCATATTGGATGAATAAAATCCCGCCGTCAGTCATCATGCCGACGAAAGCGGCAAGGCCGACCATAGCGGCGGCGATGACCAGAATGGCTTGTCCGCGATCGGATGCGCGAAGTTTGGCGAAAGGTAGTTTCATGGCGTAGGCGTCATTACAGGTTCCGCCGCTGACAGCGGCATAATGGTATAAGCTCGCAACATGAGAGGGTCTGGCAGGAAAGGCGCGAGCCAAGGCAATTTCATGACTTGATGGTAATTATAGTGGACTTCGACCACGAGGATGCCTGCGTTCGGCGAGTCTTCGCCAAACGCGGCTTGAATTCTTGCAGGCGTAAACAGAGAAGTCGCGTGGCCATACATACGATATACGCCCCCGCTGGGGTGAGCGACGGCTTCACCGCTGCTTCTGGAATAAACGGTGACGACAATATCGTCTGTATTTGGGTCAAGCGGGATGCGCCGTCCGACATATGAGGAATCGACGACGAACGGATCGAGAGCGGCTCTTGTCATTGCGGCGGCGGCGGCGTAGAAATCCATGTCGTCGGTATTGTCATCTTTGAATGGGGAGCCATTGCTAAAGAAGCGCGCTGATTCGCGCGTAGCGTCGAGCAACGAGAGGTAATAATTTAACGCGAAACCGAACTCAACCACTCCCGAAAGGAACAAGAGCAAAATCGGCAAAGTAATGGCAAATTCAACCAGACTTTGCGCCTTTCTCTTGTGCGGCGTTCTGGGAGCGGATGACGTGAACAGACGCGAAAATTGCCTTTGAAGCGTTCTCATCATACGATCGTATTCTTCTCGCGCGAGACGTTCCATAGACTCGACTGCCTATGCAGAACGGCGCGCATCATTAATTAGACGGATTATACTCTTGGGAGGATTGAAATGTAAACGCGTGGAATAATTGCAATGATTACATAATTGTTAAGGCGGAACCGCGTCTGAAGACGTTTGGCGATCGAAAACCCGTGTGATATCGGTGAATTTGTCCGATCATCCCAAGAAGAGCATGTAGAAAGCGCCTGCGATCAAGTACGGTCCGTAGGGAATAAAGATCATCAACAATTGATTGGAGTATTTTCGTTGAATGAGGGCGGCGACGAGTAGGACGAAACTCGCCAGCCCGCCGAGTAATATGCCGTAGAGCAACCCGGAAAGAATATATTGCCAGCCAAGCATCAAGCCGAGCACGCCGCCTAAGTATACATCGCCGCCGCCGAAGGCTTCTTCGCCGTCATCGGCTTGGCCCGCGGCTTGCATTTTGCGGGCGCGGTAATGCGCGAGCAGCGCGCCGAGTTGATAGACGAGATACATCAAGCCGAATCCGATCGCGCCGCCGAGCAGAGACGCCCCCAACGCCGCGCCGAAGGGCAGCCCTTTGGCGGAATAATATATGTGCGTCCCAACGATCACGCCCAGCGCTGCGCCGAATACACTGGTGGGAAAAAGGATCAAGCGATGTTCGAGGTCAATAACAACGATCAGCGCAAAATAAGTCAGCGTGATCAGGCTGAGTGGAAGACCCAACGCTTTGGGCGTATAGATCCAAAAATAGACAAAAGAAACGCTCATTGTGATCTGCGTGATCCATGTCCGCAGACTGCGCACGACTCCGCACGAGCGACAGGCGCGCAACAGCGCATAATCGCTCCATGCGATTTTTGCGCCGCAGTGAGGGCAGGCGGGCTGACTGAAACGTCGCGTATGAGGCAGCACATCGGAGAGATAATTAACCAAGAGGCTCCCTGCCCAGCCAAGTGCGAACGGAATGAGAAGCGTTAAGGTCATGCGCCGAATTATAGTCGAATCTCATTTGCTTGATGCGCGCTTAACGGGAACGCAAGGACGCCTATGCTTGTCTTGCGAAGGGGCGCAATCTACCGTACAATCTCAATCCGTATCGAGGAGACGTATATGACGAAATTTGTGATCGAAGGCGGCGTTCCGCTTAAGGGAGAAGTGACGCCCGCCGGAAATAAAAACGCCGCGCTGCCCTTGTTGGCGGCGTGCCTGTTGACCGATAAAGCGGTGACGCTGCGAAACGTCCCGCAAATTCAGGACGTGCGCGTGATGAGGTCTCTGCTCGAAAGCGCCGGCGCGCGCGTGGAAGATTTGGACGACTCTTCATGGCGCATTACGGCGCGAGACCTCAAACCAAGCGACTTCGATGCCGACCTCTGTCGTCAGATCCGCGCTTCGATCCTTGTGGCGGGACCTCTTTCCGCGCGAGTGGGCGAGTTCAAACTGCCCACACCCGGCGGCGATGTGATTGGACGCCGCCGTCTAGATACGCACATTTTAGCGTTGCGCGCCCTTGGCGTGGAGATTCAATACGATCGCGGTTTTGCGTTCCGCTCAAAAGGCTTGCGCGGCGCGAACATTCTCATGGACGAAGCCAGCGTCACCGCGACGGAGAACGCGATCATGGGAGCCGTGCTGGCGAAAGGCGAGACCGTCATTCATAATGCCGCGTCCGAACCGCATGTGCAAGAGTTGTGTCGCTTTTTGAATGCGCTTGGCGCGCAGATCGAAGAAGTCGGGTCGAACACGCTGCGCATTCGCGGCGTGCGAGAACTTCACGGCGGCGAACATCGCATTGGACCGGATTATCTCGAGGTGATCAGCTTTGTGGGCGCGGCGGCAGTGACACGCGGCAGTGTGCGCGTAAAAAACGCCGGCGTGGGCGATCTCAAAATGATTGCGCATGTCTTCAATCGCATGGGCGTGCGCTGGCAGGTGGAAGGCGACGATCTGATCGTGCCCGAGAATCAAGAATTAACCGTCGCGCCCGATCTAGACGGCGCAATTCCGGAGGTTAAGACCAATGTGTGGCCCGCCTTCCCGACCGACCTGATCAGCATCGCGATCACAGTGGCGACGCAAGCGAGCGGTTCGATCTTGTTTCACGATTGGATGTTTTCGGGGCGTATGTATTTTACGGATAAGTTGGTTGGGATGGGCGCAAAGATCATTCTATGCGACCCGTATCGCTGCTTGATTCAGGGACCGAATCAACTGTACGGCGAAAATCTTGAAAGCCCCGATATTCGCGCGGGAATGGCGATTTTGCTCGCCGCGCTCGCCGCGAAAGGACAATCTACGATTCGCAATGTCAGCCAGATCGAACGCGGCTATGAGAACGTGGACGGCAAGTTGCGCGCGTTAGGCGCGCATATCGAGCGGATATAGAACGGCGAATGGCAGTTAGATTGAAATCCTAATTAACTTCCAACGATGATGCGCGGGTAAAGAACGCGCGCCGTAGAGCGTCTTGATAATTAAGAAAATAAACGGGAATGTGAGAGATTATGTCGTCAAACGAAAATGCGAAAGCGGTAAGAGTGTTGATTTTGGGTTCGGGTCCCACGGGATATTCTGCTGCGTTGTACGCCGCGCGGGCGGAACTTCAGCCGGTAGTGTTGACCGGATTGCAATTGGGCGGTCAAGCCGCGTTGACGTACACCATCGAAAACTATCCCGGCTTTCCGGAAGGCGTCGGCGGCGTGCAACTGGGCGAGCTGTTCCAGAAACATGCGGAACACTTCGGCGCGATAACCGAGTTTGCCTCAGCCAATAAAGTGGATTTATCCAGCCGCCCGTTTAAAGTCGAAGCGGATAGCGGCAATTATCTTGCCGATACGTTGATCGTTGGCACGGGAGCCAGCCCAAATCATCTGGAAATCCCCGGCGAAGAAGAATTAACCGGGCGCGGCGTGTCATATTGCGCCACTTGCGATGGCTGGTTCTTCAAAGATAAAAAAGTCGTTATCGTCGGCGGCGGCGACAGCGCGCTGGAAGAAGGTCTATTCATCACGCGCTACGCTTCATCTGTGACGATCATCCACCGGCGCGAAGAATTCCGCGCCAGCGCGATCCTGCAAGATCGCGCGAGACGGCATCCTAAAGTTAATTTTATACTGGACACGATCGTGACTGAGATCGTCGGCTCGGATAAGGTAAAAACGTTGAAACTCAAGAACGTGAAAACGAACGATGAGACTGTCCTAGAAACCGACGGAGTATTCATCTTCATCGGTCACACGCCGAATACGCAGATGTTTGCGGGGCAGTTGGACATGGACGATTTGGGTTATATCAAGGTGAACGACAAGATGGAAACCAACGTGCCCGGCGTATTCGCGGCGGGCGAAGCGGCGGATCCGCACTTTAGGCAGGTGGTGACGTCGGCGGGGATGGGCGCGGCGGCGGCGATTCAGGCGACGCGTTTCCTTGAGGCGGTTGAATCGAAATCAGGTTAAGGACGAAGCG
The DNA here is from genome assembly GCA_022181005.1 of Anaerolineaceae bacterium. Lineage (GTDB taxonomy): Bacteria > Chloroflexota > Anaerolineae > Anaerolineales > Villigracilaceae > Defluviilinea. The sequence goes on from BQMV01000144.1 coordinate 9,622, forward strand.
CGCAGGACTTCCGAAATGGAAGTCCTGTTTCTTTTTTCCGATCAGGATTGGTTTTTGTGTTTTACATTCTTTTATTTTCGGATAGAATTGCTTCGATAAAATAATTTGGAGGATATATGAATAAAGTCTCGATCATTGGGGCTGGCATGACAGGCTCGACAGATCGGAAGAGCGTCGTGTAGGGAAAGAGTGTAGATCTCGGGGGTCGCCGGATCATTAAAAAAAAAACAGATAGGAAATACAAGTAGCGGAAGTGAAAGGACAGCGAGCAGAGAGAGGCTGCAGTGAGAA
>BQMV01000145.1 GCA_022181005.1 Anaerolineaceae bacterium
ATGCGGATTGAATTTCAAACGCCGCTTGGATAGTCTGTGGAATGCCGCGCAACGAAGTCGGCACATTGCGTTTGAGCGTGCGCGTGAGCAGACGCCCGTCCTCGCCGTACAAGTCCACTTGTACAAGTTTACTGGCGCCTACTGCAATAGTCATCTTCAACGTAATTGGCGAGACCACTTTGGACATTTGTCCCGGCGAAGTTATCAGGATGGCGGATTGTCTGTGGCCGGGGATCGATGTGCTGGTCAGCGTTGGGGCAAGAGTAAATGTCGCGGTCGGTTTGAGCGTTTTCGTCGGCGTTACCAGAGCCGACTGCGCGATGAAGATCTCGGTCGCGGCAAGGTTCGCCGATTCTGCTGTTTGCGCGATGATAGTCGGCAGAACTTCGGGCGGAATCGCAGTCGGGATAGGGTTCGAAGCCGGGGCGGCGCACCCGGCTAACAGTCCGAGAAGGGCGACGAACAGAAGGAGTCGTTTCATGTAGTCAGGCAAAGAAACATCCCGCAGGTTTCTCTTTTGGCGAGGGCAACCTGCGGGACGCGTTGGGGCAATGCGCCGATTACAGCCCGTAAATTTCGCCGTATTTCTTTTTCAAATAGCGGACGTATGGCGCGGGCGTGATCTTGGAACCGGTCACATTGAGCATCAGCGTTTGCGGTTCAAACTTGCGACCGTATTGATGAATGTTCTTGTGAAGCCAGCCGAGCAATTCGCTAAAATCGCCCTTGCGGAATTTCTCGTCCAGACCTTTGATGTCTTTTTCGATCTTTTCCCACAATTGCGCGGAGACTAAATTACCCAACGCGTAAGTGGAGAAGTAGCCGATGGAGCCGCCCGACCAATGAACGTCTTGTAAAACGCCCTTTGCATCATTTGGCGGAACAATGCCGAGATATTCTTGCATTTTCGCGTTCCAAATTTCGGGCAGGTCTTTTACGTTGACCTTGCCTTCAACCATAGCGATCTCTAGTTCGAGTCGCAACATGATGTGTAGGTTGTACGTAGCTTCATCGGCGTTGACGCGAATGAAGGAAGGCTCGACTTTATTGATGCCTTTGTAGAAGGCGCGAACTCCCACGCCGTCTAATTGCGAAGGGAAAATTTCCTTCAATGCAGGGTAGAAGTGTTCCCAGAAAGGGAGCGAGCGCCCGACAATATTTTCCCACATGCGCGATTGCGATTCGTGAATGGCAAGCGACGCGCCGCTTTCCAACGCCGTGCGTTCGTACGCTGGGTTGACGCCCTGTTCATACATGGCGTGCCCCGATTCGTGCATAGCGCTGAACAGCGTGGCGAGCGGGTTGTCGGTTTCGAAGCGATTCGTAATGCGCACATCGTTAACGCTAAAGGTTGTTTCAAAGGGATGCGGCGCTTTATCTTGTCTGCCGCGATTGAAATCATAGCCAAAGCGCTTAATGATCGTTTCGCTAAAATTCCACACTTTCTTTTCGTTATATTTTTTGTGCAAGAAATCGTCTTTCACTTGTTTGCTCGCGGCGATGGCTTTGATCAGCTCCACTTGCTGCGGGCGCAATTCATCGAAGATCGCTTGTACGTCGGCAGTCTTCATACCGGGTTCATAGTCGTCGAGCAGCGTATCATACGGATGATCGGCTTGCGGGTGGAAGGATACATATTTGCGAACCAATTCAACAACCTTTTCAAGGTGCGGCTGGAAGATCGAAAAATCCGATTTCGCTTTCGCTTCAACCCACGCGTCAAAGGCTTTTGCCGTAACGACCGCCTGCTCAACAATGAAGGAAGGCGGTACGCGCTTCGCTTTTTCGTAGCCTCTCGCGGCGACGCGAATCATCGCGGCTTCGTCGGAGCCGGGTTCAAATTCCGATTTTAGGTCGTCGAGCAGTTGACCGACTTCGTCGGCGATGAATTTCTCTTGCGCAATCTTGCCTAATGTGCCAAGTTGCCGGCCGCGCGCCTCGCCCCCGCCCGGCGGCATGTTCACTTGTTGATCCCAGCCTAACACGGCGGCGGCGCGTCCAAGATCAGAGACTTCGCCGAGAATTGCTTTCAATTGATCCATTTTTTCAGACATGGTTTCTCCTGTTTTATTGTGTCGTTGCGACAAATGTTCTTGTTCTTCGTGACGAAGCAATCTCCTGTTGCCAGAAAAATATCTCTCGCGAGAAGATTGCCTCGTCGCTCCGCGCCTCGCAACGACATGGTAGACTAGTTAACCTTCCAACGCAACGGTTTACCTTGTAAAGCAGACAATACCTCGCTTGCAATGTCTGCCGAAGCGCGAGATTGCGCTTCGGCGGTCTGGGCGCCGATATGCGGCGTCGCGATCACGCGTGGATGAGAAGCCAGTTCCGTCGCTCCCGGCGGTTCCGTTGCGAAAACGTCTAGCGCGGCGCCGGCGACCTTTCCGCTATTCAGCGCGGCAACCAGAGCCGCCTCATCCACAATTCCGCCGCGCGCCGCGCATACGAGGCGCACGCCGTCTTTCATCTTGGAGAAGGCGTCGCTTCCAAGCATCCCGCGGGATTGATCGGAGAGCGGCAAATGCAGCGAGATAAAGTCAGAACGGGCGTACAACTCTTCCAGCGCGACTAGTTCCGCGCCTTGTCGTTTCATTTCCTCCGCCGAACCCATCCGCCGATACGCGATCACTTTCATCCCGAACGCGGAGGCGCGTTTACCCACTTCCGCGCCGATGTTTCCAAAGCCGATCAAGCCAAGCGTTTTTCCGCTTAGTTCTGCGCCTTCCAGTTCTTTTTTGAGCCATTTGCCTTGTTTCATACCGGCGTCGGCGCGAGGGATTTCACGCGCGACAGCAAGCATGAGTCCCAGCGTCAATTCGGCGACGGCGATTGAAGTGGATATCGGCGCGTTGACCACGGCAATGCTTTTCCCGCTCGCTGCTTTCAAGTCAATATTGTCCACGCCAACGCCGGCGCGTCCAATCGCTTTCAACCGCGAAGCCGCCTCTATAATCGTCGCCGTAACCTTAGTTCGACCGCGAACGATTAACCCGTCGTACTCAGGGATCGCCTTGAGCAAGTCTTCCGCTGAAATATCTTTGCGGTCGTCTGCGTCGGCTTGTGCACGCAAAATAGACAATCCGCTTTCGTCTAATCCGTCGGTGATAAGAATTTTAAGATTTGGCATAGCGCGATTTTATCACTTAAGCGCGTCACTCGTAACGCAGGGCTTCGACCGGCTCGAGGCTTGCAGCGCGATTCGCGGGATAGATCCCAAAGAACAATCCGACCGCCGCCGAGAAAATCGTCGCGAGGGCGATCGCGTCCGCGCCGACAATGGGCGTGAACGCCGTGCCGCTCGCCGCGGCGATGCGACCGACCGCAAACGAGATCAACCAACCGAAGAGAATGCCGATAATTCCGCCGATTAAACTCAACAGCGACGACTCGGTCAGAAACTGAATCAGAATATCGCGTTTGCGCGCGCCCAGCGCTTTACGCAGACCGATCTCGCGCGTCCGTTCAGTCACAGAGACGAGCATGATATTCATAATGCCGATGCCGCCCACTAACAGCGAAATCCCAGCGATGCCGCCAAGAAAGATCGTCAGTATTCCAGTGATGGATTGAAATGTGGTCAATAAATCTTGCTGCGTGAATACGGTGAAATCATCCGCGCCGACGGGCGTGCGATGTCGCTGGCGCAAAACTTGGGCGATCTCTTCCGATGCCGCCGGGACCGCGTCGCCGCTGACGGCTTGCACAAGCAGTAAATCCACCTGATCGCGCATACTGCGCCGAATCAAACGCGCTTGCGCCGTAGTGAACGGCACGAGAATCACATTATCTTCGCTGCCAAACGCGCCGCCGCCTTTTGAGGCGAGCGCGCCCAAAATGCGAAACGGCTGCCCCTCGATGCGGATCGTCTCGCCGACGATGCCGTCCCGGCGGTCAAACAATGTGTCTGCCACGCCGGGTCCAATCAATGCGACCGAGGCGCGCCCAAGCAAATGTTCTTGAGTGATAAATTCGCCTTCGGTCAAGGAATAATTACGCACGTCGAAGTAATCCGGCGTTATGCCGTCCACTTCAACCATCATGCGATTCCCGCCGTAAGAGACTTCGCGGTTCGCCTGTAGAATGGGAGCGACAGCCACGATGGAAGGCGCAGCGAAAGGATCCGTAAGCGCTTCCGCGTCGCCCAGCGTGATCGGGCGCGTGTTGCGAATGGAACGGTCCTGTCCGCCGCGAAAAACGAACAACAGGTTCGTGCCAATGCCGCTGATCGAGCCGGTGATCGAGGCTTCCGCGCCGCGCCCAACCGCCAGCATGGCGATCACGGCAGCGACGCCGATCACGATTCCCAACACGGTTAAACCGGAACGCAGTTTATTTCCGCTCAGCGATTCGAGCGCTTCCAACAAAGCTTGAGTCAGGCTCATGCCGCCTCCAACAGGCCGTCGCGCAGGCGAATGACGCGCTGCGTTTGTTCGGCAACCGCTGGATCGTGCGTAACGATGATCAGCGTCGTGCCGCTGTCTCTATTCAGATTAAGCAACAGAGTCATAATCTCTTTCCCGACTTTCGAATCAAGGTTGCCGGTAGGCTCATCCGCCATAATAATGGCAGGATCGTTAACAATAGCGCGCGCAATGGCTACACGCTGCTGCTGTCCTCCAGACAGTTCGGTGGGACGATGCGTCATACGATCCTCAAGCCCCACTGCGCGCAATGCTTCCACAGCCCGCTCGCGTCGTCCGCTGGTTTTGCCAGCGTATCGCAACGGCAATTCCACATTCGTAATAGCAGTCTGGCGCGAGAGCAGGTTGAAATTCTGAAAAACAAACCCCACTTTTCGGTTGCGAATCTCGGCTAGTTGATCGTCGCTGAGCATAGCGACCGATTCGCCATCCAGCGTGTATTCGCCAGAGGTCGGGCGGTCTAAACATCCAAGCGTGTTCATCAGCGTAGACTTACCCGACCCGGAAGGTCCCATAATAGACACCACTTCGCCGCGGCGAATATCAAAGGATACGCCGCGCAACGCCGCTACTTCCACCTCGCCCATCATGTAAATTTTGCGAAGGTCGCGCGCTTCAATGACGTTATCCATGCCCATTAATTCCCGAAGCCAAACCCGCCGCCCGGTCCTAAGAATTCAACGGGAGGGTTCAAAATTACTACATCGCCCGCCTGCGCATCGCCGCCTACAATGGCGCTGACAGTATCGCCCGACGCGCCAAGCGCGATCTTCGTACGCGCTGGCAAGCCGTCTCGCAATAGGTACACTACGCGTTCTCCATCCACCAAGCGCACCGCGCGATTCGGGACAAGCAGCGCATCGTCCAATTCTTTGACGACAATATTCACCGCCGCCGTCATACCCGGCTTCACAAAATGATCGGCGTCCATTAATTCGACGGTTACTCTGAAATTCACCACGCCGCCTGCGTCCGCTCCAACCTGCGCCACTTGCACAACTGAACCGTGGTACACACGATCTAGAATCGCGTCAAAAGATAACGTGGCGGCTTGCCCAATCGTTACACTGTTGATATCCACCTCCGACACTTCCACGTCAACAAGCAGACCGGAAAGATCGTCCAAGCGGAAAGCGGACGCACCAGCGCCGACTTGATCGCCGGGCAACGGCAAGGCTTCAGTCACAGTGGCGGCAAACGGCGAAACGAGGCGCGCCAGATTGAGGGTCGCTTGCGCTGCGTCTACGCGAGCTTGCGCAGCGGCGATTTCCGCCGCGTTTCCGCCGGCGAGACGTTCGTATTCGCGTTGAGCGTCAGCCAGTTGAGCCTCGGCAAGAGCCAGCGCAGCGCGGTATTTTTCCGCATCAAGTTCTGACGGCTTGCCTAAATACCAATCCAGCGTCGCTTGTTTTCGATCTCGTTCAAGCCGAGCATTAACTAAGTTGAGCAAAGCTTGCGCTTTGAGCGGATCGCCGTCGGGGCGGTTTTTGACCATTTTATATGCGTCTTCCGCCATGGAAATTTGTTTATTTGCGAGGGCAAGTTCAGCGCGAGTCTGCTCCAACAAGTCGTCCGACGCGCGCCGGTAATCCAGTTTAGTCACATTTTTTTGAGCGTCTTCCAACGCCTGTTTCGCATTCGCTACCGTTTGCGCGGCTTGCGCCAGAGCGGCGTCAGAATTTAATAGAGTATCCAAAGCCTGCTTCGCATTCGAGAGGTCAGCCTCCGCTAAAATAATACTTTGCGGCAACGAGGTTTTCTGTAAATAAGCAAGCGTGAAGTTCGCGGGCACATTATCGCCCACTTTTGCATTGATCACGTCTACTGTTCCAGCCGCCTGCCAGACCAATACAGCGGACTGTTTCGCGCGCACCGATCCGGTCGCGCCGATCGTCGCGACGAGGCTTCCGCGTTTAATCGTTTCCGTTTGAAATTGACTGGAGGATTGAGCGGTAGCCTGATTCCGAAGCGCCCAAAAGATGCCTCCTACGATCGCTGCAAACGCGATCAGAAGCCACCATTTACGTCTCTTAAGAAATTCTTTCATATCAAAACATAGCCTCAGCAGTTCATTGATTTCCTTGCTTGTGCGATTCTACTCGACAATAACGCCCCAACTATGAGAACTGCCGTAGAATTTATATAATTCCTACACAGCCAGATGAGAATCCACTAAAGCCAAAATGCCCGAGAAAGCGCCGCTGTTATAATTTTGGCATGTTTCATCGTATGTTTCGCATCATAGACTTAATTTTGATCGCCATCGTAGTCGCCGTCATGGCGCCCAGTTCGACGCCTACTCTCAACAGTCAAGTTGATCGCGCGCGCGTTTTTACGCGCGGGATCGAATTCGACTACGCTTCCTGGGTCTGGAACGCCGCTTGGATCAAATTGGAGCAAAACACAGTCGGCTTGCCATACCTCTTCGATCGCGCCACAAACAAACAGATCGTTCTCGATTATTTACAAGTCACTCGCAAGGTTATGGCTGCCGAATTTCAAATCGAGCAAGTCTTTGCCGATCCCGCTGTCGTAGATAAAGAAACAACGAGCGCTTTCTTGCGCACGCAACGCTCCGAATTACTCGCCCGACAGAAAATGCTCGCTCCGCTTGCCGAGGCGGCGCTGCAAACTCAAGTCGCGAACATTCTCGCCGAGTCGCATCTCGCCGTCGGCGGACAACCTCTTCCGCCGACGCTGTATCACGTCACTTCGACGCCGCTCGCGCTGATCGTCTCGCCACGCAATATTATTCAACAAACAACCAATATCTCCCTACTGCCGACCCTTACGTTGGAAGAACAAATTCGAGTAGAAGACAACGTCGCACAGGCGCTCGATGTTTCCACGCTCATTGTTTCCACGGGGGGCATCGGCGTATATCCTACGATGGTCACTGAAACCGCCAACTTGCCCTGGTTGCTGAATACGATCGCACACGAATGGGCGCACAATTATCTTAACCTCCGCCCGCTTGGGCTTAACTACAGTTCCACGCCTGAAACCCGCACCATGAACGAAACCGCCGCCTCCATCATCGGGAACGAAATCGGGGCTGCCGCCATTCAAACGTACTATCCCGAACTTGCCGCCTTGCCGGCGGCTGCAACCGCATCAACCTCGCCCGATGGCAACATCGCTTTTCGCTTCGCTCCCCTCCCCGCCAATGGATTCGACGACGCGCCGCCCTTCGATTTCCGCGCCGAGATGCACACGACGCGCGTTCATGCGGACGAATTGCTCGCGCAAGGTAAAGTGGATGAAGCCGAAGCGTATATGGAAGCGCGCCGCCAGTTCTTCTGGCAAAACGGTTATTCGTTGCGTAAACTAAACCAAGCCTACTTCGCCTTCTTTGGTTCGTATGCCGACGCGCCCGGCGGCGCAGCAGGCGAAGACCCAGTCGGACCTGCCGTTCGCGCCTTACGCGCGCAAAGCGACTCGCTCGCAGACTTTGTCAATACGATCGCCTTCATGACTTCGTTTGATCAACTAAAGAAAGCGATCCATCCATAAATGAATAAATTGCAACGTTTCACAACGAACTTGTTTCTCCCCTTCTTTCTCTTCGCTTGCTCCCCCGCGCTAACGTCAACGCCTACAACTGCGCCAAACATTGCCCTGCCCACGCCGCAACTGATCTTCCCGACGCAAGCGCCGCAATGCGCATTGCTTAATGTTAAGCCCACGCCCGGACCGCAAACGCCATCCTTGTTCCCGCCCGAAAGCGCGAGCGATCACACCCGCGGCGCCGAGTCTCCACCCGTAACCATCACAACATACATAGACTATCAAGACAACCGCAGCGCATTCTTCGTTAACGTGACGAATCAACTGCTCGCCGAATATCCGAGCGATGTGCGCATCGTCTACCGCCCGCTTCCGCTCATCGGGGCTTTTGACAAATCGGCGCTTGCCGCGCAAGCCGCCGAAGCCGCAAACAAACGGGGGAAATTCTGGGAAATGAACGATCTGCTCTATGTGCATTATGCCGATTGGACGCCGCTCTCACCGGAGAATTTCAAACATTGGCTTATCGCACAAGCCGTCAAATTAGGATTGAACGCCGGCCAATTCGAATCAGACCTCGAAAGCGAAGAGATCATTGCCAAAGTCCAAAAGTATGCGGACGACGCCAACAGCATCGGCATTCCCGGCACGCCGCTTATCCTGATTAACGGTCAGATTTACGGCGGTCCGCGCAATTTTAACAGCCTTAAAGATATTGTTGAACTGGTATTGCTCGGTAAGCGACAATTTGCCTCCTGCCCGCCGTATATTGTAGACGCAAATAAACAATACACCGCCACTTTGCGCACCGACAAAGGCGCCGTAGT
>BQMV01000146.1 GCA_022181005.1 Anaerolineaceae bacterium
CGAACCAAGCAGAAACACAAGCCCAAAGACCAGCGCAGCTTTCCATGAAATGTTTGAATGTCTACGCAAAAGGGCTGCCCAGCCGGCAAAGACGATTAACATGAACACAGCCGCTGCCGGCGAGATTAACAGCATGCCAAACAGGCTCAGACCTAAGGCGAGGATGGTGGAGCGAGAGGGCGACGTCGCTGCATCGCTCCACGCCGCGAATCCCCAGAATGCGACGGCTGAAAACGTCAATAGATAAGGCTCGCGCATGGCAGACCCGCCCAGCATAATTGATTCGGGATAGAGCGCGAAAATCCAAGTGGAGACCCATGCGATCTTTTCGCCAAAGGTCCGCTCCGTCGCTTTCCAGAAAAAAGGAACGCCCGTCGCGGCGACAAACGCCGCCAGCAATATTAACAGCAAAGGGCGTTGCGCGTCGGGCGAAAGGCTGCGGTAGGTCAGCGCGCTCAGCGCCAACAGCCCGCCATATTGATCGGATGAATATTTGCCGCTGAACGCTTCAGCGAGTGGCTTGCCTGAGACCGCCAACTCCCAGGCTTGATCGTCGCGTTTATGTGAATCGGTATAGTAGTAGCCCGCCTGGCTATCTTCCGAGTCGGCGTATCCATAGCTGGGCAACAATGTATAGGCGGCGGCTCCAAACATTAACCGAACGAGAAATGCGAGAGCGACAATTAGCGTAAGCTTGCGTCCGCCAGTAGACCAAACGCTAGAAACTCTGAGAATGGTCAACGCTGGCAAAGAAAGAACAAAGAATCCCAGCCAGCCTCCCTTTTGCAAGAGCGCTAATAGCCCGCTAACAAGGATAGAAAGTGAAAAAATCCAAAGAAAATCGGTTTTCTTGATACACATGCGCGCTGATTGTACCGTAACGAACGTTCTTTCGGCGAACTGATATAATGACAGCGTAGACGATTATGGCTATATTGCCAATCTATTGACCCAGCGCCGCTCATAATAACGCGCCCGCCATTGGCAGACGCGTTAAGGAATCGTATTTTCTATGACACATTCTAAAGATCACGCAGATGTAAAAATTCACCCGCCGGTGTTGTTCCTAATTCATATTGCGGTCGCTTGGGCGTTGGGCAAATTTATCGTTTTACCGATCATCGCCTCGTCGCCGGCGATTCGCAACATTGGGATAGCGTTAGCGGGCGGCGGCGTTCTATTGGGACTGGGAGCATTTTACGCCTTCACCCAAGCGCGTACGACGCTGAATCCGCATGGTTCGGTGAAGACGGTTGTTTCAAGCGGCATTTACCGCTTTACGCGCAACCCGATCTATCTGGGCATGGCGTTGATATTGCTGGGCTTTCCGCTTACGTTCGGAAACGAATGGGGTATTCCGCTGACGGCGGCGTTCATTTTATTGATGAATAAGCTGGTCATTGAGCGCGAAGAGGCGTATCTGGAGCGAAAATTCGGAGAAATGTATACAGGCTACAAGTCTCGCGTGAGACGATGGTTGTAAATTCCGCTATCCACCGCCGCTTAGGTCTCTTTACACATTCGCCCTTGTCTTACGCCTCCTCTCAGGCGAGGAGTTTTTCCTTTAATAGTACAATAGCCGCAAATAACGTCATCATGTTATTGTAATAACGCTCTCAATCTTTGTCTGAAGCGAATGAGACGTTCGCTTCACAAAGCTTGTAACGATATATTTTAGGAGATTCCAATGGCAGAAAATTTCGATGTGATCGTCATCGGCGCGGGGCCGGCAGGGTATGTCGCCGCGATTCGCGCCGCACAACTGAAACAGAAAGTCGCAATTATAGACAAGCAGTGGCTGGGCGGCGTATGCTTGAACGTCGGCTGCATCCCATCCAAGTCGCTGTTGAAGAACGCGGATGTGGCGCACACTTTGCGCGAACGCGGTAAAGAATTCGGTTTTTCATTCGATAATTTAAAATTGGATTACGGCGCAGCCTTCAAGCGTTCGCGTCAGATTTCTGATCGCTTGACAAAGGGCGTGGGCTTCTTAATGAAAAAGAACAACATCGCCGTCTTCAGCGGCGAAGCAAAATTCACATCTAAAGACGCGCTATCGGTCGCATTACAAGACGGTAAAACGACCGAGCTGAAGGCGAAGAATTTCATTATTGCCACCGGAGCCAGCGCGGCGATGTTGCCGGGCGTAAAAGTGGACGGAAAGAAGATCGTTACATACGTCGAAGCAATCATGCAAGAGAAGTTGCCCGCATCCGTCGCGATCATAGGCGGCGGGGCGATCGGCGTAGAATTCGCCACGATCTGGAATTCCTACGGCGTGGATGTGACCATTATTGAATTGTTGCCGCGCCTTCTGCCGCGCGAAGATGAGGAGATCAGCAAGGAATTAACAAAGGAATTTGCTAAACGAGGGATCAAGGTCAAGACCGGCGTTAAGTTCGAAAGCATCGAAACCTCCGCTGCGAAAGTCAAAGTAAAACTACCGGGCGAAACTCTGGAGGTAAGTCAGGTATTAGTAGCGACCGCTTTCACGCCAAACAGCAAGAATCTAGGGCTTGAAGCGGCAGGCGTTAAGCTGAGCGAGCGCGGCATGGTGGAGATCAACGAACGAATGCAGACTAACGTGCCCGGCATTTGGGCGATCGGCGACGTGACCGGCAAACTCATGCTGGCGCATGTCGGTTCGGCAATGGGCATCGTCTGCGCGGAAAATATCGCCGGCGTTGAAACGGTCGCGTTAGATTACGATATGATGCCGCGCGCCACATACTGCCAACCTCAAGTGGCTTCGTTCGGATATACCGAAGCGCAAGCGCGCGAAAAAGGCTATGTCGTTAAAGTGGGGCGCTTCCCATTTCAAGCGAACGGCAAAGCGCTGGGGCTGGGCGAGTCGGCGGGTTTCGTCAAAATCGTGATGGATGAGAAATACGGCGAGATTCTTGGCGCGCACATGCTCGGTCCTGAAGTGACCGAGTTGCTCCCCGAACTCACACTTGCGCACATGATGGAATTGACTCCGCGCGAGATCGCTCGCAACGTCCACGCGCACCCGACGCTTTCAGAAGCGCTGATGGAAGCCGCGCATGGCGCAGAGGGCAGTCCGATCCACTTGTAGATTCACCGACGGCGCGCCCTAACGCTACGATAATCGACGAGGAAATTCATACGTCAAATTAAGCGCGGCGAGAAATTGAGTAAAGACCTCCGAGTTTCGGAGGTCTTTATTTTGCCAACGGGATTTGAATAAAGAACGTGCTGCCAGGCAGTTTCTCTTCATCATAGCCGGGGCTTTCCGCCCAAATGGCGCCGTGATGCGCTTTGACGATTCCCGCCGCAATAGCAAGCCCCAAACCCGGTCCGCCGCCCTTAAATTGCACGCGGCTGGAAGAGTGTAATTCTACTTTACCCAATTGATACAATTTCTCGAAGATCACTTTGAGATTTTCCGAATCAATGCCGATACCGGTATCGCGCACGCGAATCTCACAGAACTGACCGTTTTCGTTCGTCGCTATCCCTGCGCTCACCTCTACCCTGCCGCCGTCCGGCGTAAACTTGATCGAATTCACAATAACATTATCCAACGCTTTTTGGATAAGTTCCGTATCGGCGAGCAATTGTGGGATCGTATCGAGGCTGGAATCTAATACGAGTGAAAGCCGGCGCGTCTGTAGATCGTCCGCATGCTTCTTCTGGATAATGCGCACAATCGGCGCAAGCGCCGCTAATTCGAGGTGTGGATTTAAAACCTGATTCTCCAAACGAGCGACGTCTAACATGCTGTTGACTACTTGATGCAGGCGATCTACGCCTTGCAACACGCCGTCCACCGCCTGTAGAATCGTCGCATTTTCCTGCACAGCGGGCGCGGCTCTGACCATGCCCATATAGCCTTTGATGACTGTCAACGGCGTGCGCAGTTCGTGCGCCGCCACTTGAATGAAATCGCTCTTGTTCTTATCGAGCTTTTTCAGCGTATCGTGCGCCGCGCCTAATTCTTCCACACGCTGCTCGACCATACGATTCATCATCTCATTGAAGCGCGTAACTTCGTCAAAAAGATTCGCGTTCTCCAATGCAATAGCGGCTTGCAGAACGAACGTGCTGGCAAGCAAAACGTCGTCTTGATTAAACGCGGACGGTTCGCTGCGCGCAACAACCAGCATGCCCATAAATTTATTCTTTGCATACAATGGCAGACTTAAAATGGACCGGTCAGACGGCAACCAGGGCGACTGTCCCCAACCGCGCGTCTGCCGCGTATCATTAACAAGCAAGGGTTCGCTCTGTTTAGTGAGAAAATGCAGAATATTCGTTCCGTTGATGTTGTAATTTAATTCTTGAATCGGCGCGCCGGGCGGAAAGCCGCGATGCGCGGCAAGTTCCATGCCGTTCACGCCTTCTAGGAACAAAGCGCTGCGATCATGCGGCAACATATTTTCCAATTGTTCGACGATCTGCGCCGGCACGTCCGCCACTTTACCAAGCGATGAAATTTGACGCAGCGAACGCGTCAGCGCTTCTGCCGCGCGGCGACGGGTTTGCTCGCTTGAATACAACTTCGCATTCTCGGCGGCAGTCTGTTCAGACCATTCTTTGGCGATTGATAACTCCGCAGCGTGATTATGCGACTCCTTGAGCAGTTTTTCCACTTGTTGTTGCGCCTGCTCCCTTTGCTGAACCAGCATAATACGCAACAGCGCGCTGCTGACAAGATTACGCACGCGCACGCACACTTCCCAATCATGCGCGCTCATTTCGATCCACATGAAGCCGAAGCGGTTGCGCGCCAGCGCCAGCGGCATCACGATCGCCGTCGTTCGTCGTTTCGAGGGCGCGTGCCCCAGCGGGGTCAACTGACCGGTAACAAGCGCAATACGCTTCTGCGGAACGCTGAAAGCGTTATTTTCATATTGGAACAGCACGCTATACGGTCCGACTGGCGCGTTTGTATCGCCGTAATACATCACATACCAGCGTTCGATTCCCATCGTCGGAAAATGGTCCGACACCGCCGCGCCGAGTTCGGTCATGTCCATTACTGGAGCCATAGAGAAGCCAAAGGCTTGTAAAATATTTTCCTGTTGCTCCAGCGCCAGCCTGCGATACGCCTGCGTACGACGCGAAAGTTCGCCGGTTAACAGCCGCGCCTGCTGAAAGAGATTCTCGGCGCCCAGCATGACCGTATGATTAACAATGCCGCCCAATGCATAACGCCGCATCGTTGAAAGAACGTTATGCCAGACATCGGCGGATAAGCCATGTTTTTGCATTAATTCGACCATAGCATTGATAGATTTCAGGAAGTCGTCGCCGGCAGCGACATCGCGCAATGCCAAGAGAAATGAGTCCCATGCACGCTCAAAACGTTCGTGGAATGCGCCGCGCGCAGAATCCCCTTCGGCGACGCCGACAACGTCTAATAGCGCCAGGATCGCAGCGTCTCGCTTATTTTCCAAACGACCTGTCTTCGCCACCTCGCGCGGCGCAACGGCGGCTTGTTTCACATTTTCAGGTAGGCACCCGCACGACCAGCGGATTAGTAATTGCGTAGGCGTCACCGTTATTTTTTGCAGCGCTTCGCCGTTCATGCGACTCAACAACGCTTCAAACGCCTGTTTCCCGGCCGTGTAAAATGATTGTCGCACCGTCGTCAGCGGCGCGCCGGTCGCTTGCGCTTCACGCTGATCGTCGAAGCCAGCCACGGCCACGTCATCCGGCACGCGCACGCCGCGCTCTTGCAGCGCTTCAAGCGCGCCGAACGCCATACGATCATTTGCCGCAACAATCGCTTGCGGGCGAATCTTGCGCTCGTCGAATAGAGTCAAAACTGCGTTCCGTCCGCTTTCAGGCGTGAAATCGCCCTGCGCGACCAACTTTTCATCGAAGCGCAACCCGTGCGCTTCGAGTTCTTCTTTATATGCTCGAAAGCGTTGTTCAGCGTCAATTTGTCCGGCGATGCCGCGTACGAACGCGATCTTTGTATATCCATGCGTTTCGATCAAATGGCGCACTTCGGCGCGCATGCCTCCGACATTGTCGGCGATGAACATGTGCGCGTCTTCAAGCTCCACCGATTGCGTCACAATGGGAACGCTGCGAAAGCGTTCACGAAACAATGCCAAATCGTCCGCTGTTACGCCATACGCGACGTCGGCAGTGAAGATTAAACCGTCAAATTGATCAGGCTTGGCAAGATTGTATAAATAGAAAGAATCTTCGGGGCGCTTCGATTGGGCTGAGTGCGCCAGAGTCCCTCCGATAAAATGTACAACATTGACGTTCGCCTCTTCCGCCGCATGATTAATGCCCGCGATGAATTCCGCGCCCCAGGCGCGCCCAACTTGGGCGGCAAAAATTGCGATCGTCTTACGTTTATTCGATGAAGAAGGCATCTTTATATCTACGGTTAAAGCGGCGTTGTCACCGCATCGGTGACAAGTATAACGCGTTACGCCGCGCTACAGCCTGATTTCGCCGCTTACAGTTTTCTAAACTCGCTCGTTGAATTTTACTCGCCCCAATGTATAATCCCTCCGTTCGAAGAGGACAAATTCATGACAGATTTCAAACATATTGCGACCAAAATTACATTCACGCTGTTCATTGCGCAAAGTTTCGCATCGGCGGGCTTTATCGCTGCGGCAGCCATTAACCCGATCCTCGGCGCTAAATTAGCCGCTCATCGTTCCTTAGCCACCGTCCCCACCGCCGCCTATTTATTAAGCGGCGCGCTGTCGGCTTCAGCTTGGGGCGTCATTATGGATCGCATTGGACGACGAAACGGAATCGTCGCCGGCTTGTTGATCGGCGTCGTCGGCAATACGCTGGTGCTATTCGCCATTCAACATGCGTCATTTTTGCTGGTGTTAGTAGGATTAATGATGATGGGCGCGACGAATTCCGCCGTACAATTGGGACGCTTCGCCGCCGCAGAAGTCAACCCTCCAGACCGGCGCGGACGCGCAATTTCGATGGTGGTGCTCGGCGGCGTGATTGGCACAATTCTGGCGCGCGTTTCCGCCGTACCGATGGGCAGTTTCACTGTCAGCATCGGCTGGGATGAATTGGCGGGAGCCTATCTTGCCACGCTGGTATTATTCGCGTTGGCGGCTGTCTTCGTATTCGTCGGCTTGCGTCCCGACCCGCGCGACGTAGGCAGAGAAGTTGCGAAACAATATCCCGAATTGACGCCGCAAGGCGAAGCGCGCCCCATTTGGAAAATCCTGCGTCAGCCGGCTTCCATTACCGCCGTAATGGCGATGACGCTAGGGCAAGTGGTCATGGTCGCCGTCATGGTCGTCACTTCGCTCCACATGGAAGACCATCACCACGCGCGCAGCGCTATTTATACGGTGATCTCAGCGCACACGTTCGGCATGTATGCGCCTTCAATCATCTCGGGCTGGCTGTTAGATACGATCGGGCGCGGCAAGATGATTCTCATCGGATCGTTCGCTCTGCTTCTTTCGTGCATTGCCGCGCCGCTCTCGCCGAATATATTTCCGTTAGGTTTCGCGCTCTTCTTGTTAGGCGTCGGTTGGAATTTTTGCTTTGTGGGCGGCTCGACTTTGCTTGCCGACCAACTCTCGCCGCTGGAACGCTCGCGCACGCAAGGCGCGAACGATCTCCTTATGGGCTTAGCCTCGGCGCTGATCAGCCTCACCAGCGGCTTTATCTTCGACGCCGCCGGTTACACAATGATGGCGGTTATCGCAGGCGCATTATCATTTATACCGCTAGTATTATCGGTTTCGTTTATGCGGAGAACGTCGGCGCAGGCGCAAACATAAACAAAAAAACAGGCGCACGTACAACATGTGCGCCTGTTTTCCATCAATTTCCGTTCGTTATTTTCTGATCATCGTCAGCAACATTTTAAATCGGGTCAACGCTTTCACGGTATGCGGCGTGTTAGCGGGCATGATAATCGCGTCGCCGGCCTTCAAGTGGAACGGCGTCTCAGCGAGCGTGATCTGAGCCTCCCCATCCAGCACATGGACCAACGCGTCGAACGGCGAGGCGTGTTCGCTCAAGTCTTGATCTTGATCAAATGCGAATAAGGTCACGTTGCCGGCGTTTGCCTTCGTAATTTGACGGCTGACAATCGAGCCGTCGTTATAGTCCGTCAGATCAACCATATGTAAGATTTCAGATTTTGGAGCAGTAGCCATTGTATTACCTCTCAATATGAATTTGGTATGCGGCAGGCAGGCGCGTATAACGCGTCGTACCGGTCACGATTAGAATCCCTTTCCCGCCCGATTTCAGCGAAAGCGGAAACTCAGCCGTTTGATCGGCGTTGACTGCAATTTGAGTCACAGTCGTCGTATCGCCCTCGACGATAAGCGCCAGGCGG
>BQMV01000147.1 GCA_022181005.1 Anaerolineaceae bacterium
ACTGGAGTTCAGACGTGTGCTCTTCCGATCTTCCACGACTCGGACGGCGGCGTCTCTTCCGCCTTTGACGATGAATGAGATCATGCCGCCGCCGTTTAGCATTTGATGCTTTGCCGTCTTTTGTTGCGGATGGCTTGTGTGGTAAGGATAGAAAATTTTCTCTACTTTGGGGTGGCTCGCGAGAAATTCAACGATCGCCGTTGCGTTCTCGTAATGACGTTCCATGCGGAGAGGCAGGGTCTTGATCCCGCGCAAGACGAGAAAGCAGTCCATCGGTCCTGGAACCGCGCCGACCGCGTTTTGTAAGAAGTAGAGTCTGTCTGCCAATTCTTTGTCTTTGACGATCGCCGCGCCGCCGACCACATCCGAATGACCGCCGAGATATTTTGTCATTGAGTGGACGACGATGTCTGCGCCGAGTTCGAGCGGGCGCTGGAGGTAGGGCGTGGCAAACGTGTTGTCTACGGCAAGCAACGGTTTGTTTGGATGCGCATGGACGATCTCGGCGACGGCTTGAATGTTGGTGATGCGCAAATAGGGATTTGTCGGCGTCTCCAGCCAGACGAGGCGTGTGGAAGGCGTTAACGCTTCGGCGACCGATTCGGGGTCGGTCGTATCGGCAAACGTGAAGTCAAGGTTGAAGCGCCGCAAGATTTTATCGAAGAGGCGGAAGGCGCCGCCGTACACATCATTGCCCGCCAGCACATGATCGCCGGCGTTGAGCAATTGCAAGACTGTATTCGTGGCGGCGAGCCCCGAGGCAAACGCCAGCCCGAACGATCCGCTTTCGAGCGCGGCGAGACAATCTTGCAGCGCTTTGCGAGTGGGGTTCAACGTGCGCGAATATTCGTATCCTTGCCGTGGCTTGCCTACGCCGTCCTGCTTGTATGTAGAGGTGAGATAGACCGGCGTCATTACCGCCCCGTTGTTTGGGTCGGGCTCTTGCCCGGCGTGGATGGCTAACGTTTCGAATTTCATGTTGTCTCCTTGTAAATTTTTACGCAATTGCGTTGTCTGAATTTTGATTTCAAATTCGATTATACGAGGAAAAATGACAAAGACGATTTTAACGGTGTTGGCTCACCCAGACGATGAGACCTTTGGCTTGGGCGGAACGCTTGCCTTATACACTCGACGCGGATACGACGCGTATTATCTTTGCGCTACGCGCGGCGAGGCTGGCGCGGTGGACGAGGAATTCATGCAAGGTTTTAAGGATATCGCCGCATTGCGCACAGATGAATTGATGCGCGCTGCAAAAATTCTAGGCTTAAAGGATGTTTTCTTTTTAGGATATCGCGATTCGGGCATGAACGGCTCGGACGACAACAAAAATCCTAACGCGCAGGTCAATTATTCCATTGAAGAGACGGCGGGGCGCGTTGTGAAGTACATCCGCGAACTTAAGCCAGATATCGTCATCACGTTCGACCCGATCGGCGGATACAAACATCCCGACCATATCCATATTCAACGCGCAACGACGCTCGCGTTCGAAAAAGCGAATGACGCGTCCTTTCACCCGGAGGCTGGCGCGCCGTTTCAACCGAGCGCGCTTTACTACCACGTCTTCCCGCGCGGATTTATCAAGTGGTCGGTGCGGCTTCTGCTGCTCTTCGGCAAAGACCCGCGCAAGTGGGGGCGCAACAAAGATATTGACCTGACCGACCTGATCGCGGACTTCCCGGTTCATGCGCGGCTGAACGTCCGCTCCGTGGCGAGCGTGAAACGCGCGGCGAGCGAACAGCACGCTTCGCAGGGCGGCGGTCAGATGCGCCGCGGATTGATGGGGTTTGTGTTTAAGTTAATCGGCGACCGCGATGAATTTATGCGCGCTTATCCGCCGGTAAATGGGACCTTTCGCGTTAAACGCGATCTCTTCGATTTAAGCTAAATTAGCGAGGGAACTTACGGCGCGGTTCTTCCGTCTATGAAAAGCGCGGCGACATGTTAGAATCTACGCGCCCAAAGATGCATGCGTCAATTGCAGAAACTTTGGAGTCTCTTCGGTAGAGCGGATGTATGACGGAAACAGTAAAAGAAACAACGACGATGCGGCGGTTTGATGTTGCGCGACTGTTGACTATTTTGATTCGTCCACGCGAGGCGTTCGCGCCGATGAGCGCCGATAAACGCGGGACGTGGTTGACGCCTATGCTGGCGTTAACGCTCTCATCTATTCTTGCGATTGTCGCGAGCGGCTATCTCAAAACGCAAGCCGCGTTGGAGGGGGTGACGGAATTGCCTCCCGATTGGCAATATTGGACGCCCGACATGCAGCAGAGTTTCATGGATGCTCAGCAGACCGCGCAAGGTCCGCTTGTAAATTACGCGCTTCCCATGATCGGGGCGCTTGTCGTTCTATGGCTGGGTTGGATTGTATTTTCAGGGGTTATGCGGTTGGTCTCGACCCTGCTCGGCGGGCGCGGCTCGATGCAGAGCGCCTTGAACGTGGTTGGCTGGGCGGGAACGCCATTTATCATCCGCGACATACTACGGGCGTTGTTCATGTTGATAACGAACCGGCAAGTTTCCAGCCCGGGTCTTTCGGGGTTTGCTGAGACGGGTTTTTTCTCTCAACTTCTCGCTCGAACCGATTTATTCTTTTTTTGGAACATCGCTTTGCTCGCGATCGGATTCTCGATTGTAGACGGCTTGCCTAAACGTAAAACGTTGATCGGAACGCTGGTCGTTGTAATCCTCTGGCTCATGATTCAAGCCGGCGCAGGCGCGGCGATCGCTAATTTGGGGTGATGTGAGCGAGCCGTTTATCCGCATTGCTGGGCTGACGAAACATTTTGAAATGGGCGGGCAAGTTGTGCGCGCATTGGATAATGTTGACGTCGAGATCGAAGAGGGAACTTTCACGGTCGTAATGGGACCTTCCGGCTCGGGGAAAAGCACGTTGCTTTACCTCCTAGGCGGATTGGACCGCGCTACTTCCGGCGAGATTTCCATCGAGGGCGAACGGCTCGATCAGATGGACGAGAACGCGTTGGCGCTCTTCCGCCGCCGCACGATGGGATTCGTCTTCCAATCTTTTAACTTAATTCCCAGCATGGATGCGCTGGAGAACGTTGGGTTTCCCATGCAATTTGCAGGGACGAACGCCAAACAACGAAAAATCCGCGCGCAAGAGTTGTTGGCGCAGGTCGGTTTGGAGAATCGCGCCGATCATCGCCCTTCCGAACTCTCCGGCGGGCAACAACAGCGTGTCGCCATCGCGCGGGCTTTGGTGAACGCCCCTAAACTGATTCTTGCGGATGAACCGACCGGTAACCTCGACACATCCAGCGGCAGCGCGGTTATGCGCGTGCTGTCTGATTTGCATAAGGCTGGGCGCACCGTGCTGGTGGTGACTCACGATCCGCGCATGACGCATTTTGCCACGCATAGAATTTACCTGCTTGATGGGCGCGTCGTCGGCGAAGCGGAGTACGAATCCGCCGCGCTGGAAGCGTTGCAGATCGAATAAATTGATAAATAGGAAAAATAAAATGAAACGCTTTCGCATGATATCCATTTCGACGCTGTTGGCGTTGGTCTTTTCCGCAATGCCTCTTTCGGCGCGCGCCGCGACGATTATCCGAGTCAGGCCGAAACTGATTACAAACGATGTCGCGACGACAATTACGATTACCGGAAGCGGTTTTTTAGTCGGTTCTGCGGTTGTGTTGTTAGCTGGTTCCGCGTTGCCTACGACCGTTATAAACGATACGATTATTACAGCCGTAGTCCCGGCCGGTCAAAAGGAGGGCAAATACAATGTGACCATAGCAAATGGCGTTGACCCGAATGAGACCTGCGTAGAATGCCTCGAAGTTAAGGCGCCGGCGGCTACGGTTTTTAAACGCCCGCAGATTGTAGTGAATATGACCGCTGTGAAGGGCGCCGCTGAAACGAAAGGCGAGTTTAATGTGCGCGTCTATCTTGAGAATGCCGGCGGCGCGGCGGCGTACGGCGTGCAAGCGGTTTTTACATCGCCGGAACTTGCGCCTCTTGAGAACGGCGGAATTGAGGCGTTGGGCGAAATAGGCGTGGGAAACCATGCCAGCCTTGCGCAGGGTTTCCGCCTTACGGAACAAGTCTATGGGCAGAAAGTGGTCGTGGTAGACCTAACGGTCACTTATTACGACAGCGCTGGCACAACCTATTCCGATAAATTTACGCTTCCGGTTGTGGTCAGCGGGGGCGCCTACAGCGGCGTTGCCGCCGCAACCTCCACTCCTACCGGAGTGAAAAGCTCGCAATTGGTGATCAGCGGATATTCAACCGATATTGATCCGCTTCAACCAGGCGAAAAATTTGCGCTCAAATTAACGATTCAAAATGTAGGCAACGCCAAAGCCCAACGCATCACCATGATTGTAGGCGGCGGCTCAAGCGGCTCTTCGGGCGAAACGCCCCAACCGGGCGGGGTTTCGGGCGGCGGAGGCGACTTCGCCAACTTCGCCCCGGTCGGCGCGTCGAACGTGCAGTCGTTGGGCGAACTGGATTCTGGAGATCGAATCGAAGCGTCTCAAAATTTGGTGGTTAACGTATCTACGAACCCCGGCGCGTACCCCATGCGGATCACGTTCTCGTATTTGAACGATAAGAACGAAGTGATCAACGACGAACAAGTGATCACACTGCTTGTCTACAGCCTTCCGAATGTAGACGTTAGCTTTTACCAGCCGGCGGGTGAATTCTTTATCGCCCAGTCCGGCGTTTTACCGATTCAGATCGCCAACGTGGGCAAGCGACTTGTTGTGTTGGGCAATGTAAAGGTTGAGTCGG
The DNA here is from genome assembly GCA_022181005.1 of Anaerolineaceae bacterium. Taxonomy (GTDB): domain Bacteria; phylum Chloroflexota; class Anaerolineae; order Anaerolineales; family Villigracilaceae; genus Defluviilinea. The sequence goes on from BQMV01000147.1 coordinate 4,780, forward strand.
ATAATGGATTGGTTGAGAGCGGAGCGGGACTGGTTGGCTCGCTCGATGTTGGCGGATTCTTCACTATTGATCCTCTATTCACGCCAGATCAGCAAGGCGCCGCTGAAATCAATGTAGTCGTAGATTATTTGGACGATTTCAACCAGCCGCGAACGTTCACAAAAACCCTTAATGTCAACGTGACTGAACAACTTATCGAAGAAACGCCAGAAGCGCCGGGCGGGTTTGAAGAGCCGGTAACGGAAACGTTCTGGCAAAAGGTGAAACGCTTCATTTTTGGCATACTTGGCTTGGATAGCGCTCCGCCTTCCGATGTGGAACCCGCTCCGATGGAAGGAAGCGGCGGTTTCGAAGAAGCCGCGCCTGTGGCGCCCGGCGGCAAAAACGGGCCATGAAGTTTTTTGATTTACTCCGCCTCGTTGCGGGAAACCTTACGCGCCGAAAGGCGCGCGTCGCGCTGACCGCTGTCGGCGTTGTGATCGGCACGGCGGCGGTTGTCGTTCTAGTCTCGCTGGCAAGCGGCTTGCGACAGAGCGCCAGCGAGCAATTGTATGGCATCGGCGATCTGACATTGATTCAGGTAAGTCCTTCTTATGGAGGCGAGGGTATGTATATGGGCGGCGGAGGAGCAATTTCGTCGCCCAGCGACGTGAAGTTGCTGACCAATTCTGCGCTGGAAGATTTTCGCGCCATTCCCGGCGTCGAGTCGGTTATTCCGCGCGAATATTTGATGTCAAGCGCGTTGATTAAATTTCAAAAGCTTGAAATGTACCCGAACATCATCGGGATTGGGACGAACGATGTGGCAGATCTCGGCGATACGACAGATCGCGGATCAACGGAACTGGGACGGGGAAGCATTGTAATCGGCGTTACCGTCCCGCAAAGTTTCTACGATCCAAATTTGCGGCCCGGCAAAGAACCGCCCCCGCCGCCCGATTTGTTCAATCAACAAGTGCAGATGGTCGTGTTCAAATATGATTCGGAAGGGCATGAAACGCGCAAAAACATCGCTTTGCGCGTTACGGGCGTTTTGAAAGAAACGCGCGGCGAATCGGACTGGGCTATTTACATGCCGCTGGAGCAGGTGAAACTGCTCAATGAGTGGTCGCAGAATCGGCGCTTCAATTACAACAAAGACGGTTACAGCATGGCGATCGTCAAAGTGACAGATGCGAACCAAGCCATGGAAGTCGCCGATCAGATCACTGCGATGGGATTTCAAGCGTACACACCGCAATCGTTTTTGGAAGGCATCAATAATTTCTTCATTATCCTTCAGGTTATTTTTGGCGGCGTGGGCGCCATCGCGCTGTTGGTGGCGGCAATAGGCATCGCTAATACGATGGCGATGTCTATCCTTGAACGCACGCGCGAGATCGGGCTGATGAAAGCCGTCGGAGCCACGAACCGCGATGTGCTCGCTATTTTTCTTGGCGAAGCGGCGGGCATCGGCTTTTTAGGCGGGTTGGGCGGCATCGCGGTCGGATGGTTGGCTTCGCAAGCCATCAATATCTTAGCGTCTATCTACATGGCGAATCAAGCTGGGCAACAAGGAAGCGGACTGCCCAGCGTCGCGGCAGTCATACCGCTCTGGTTGCCGGTCTTTGCGCTTGTATTTTCAACGTTGGTAGGAATGCTTTCTGGGTTGTATCCTGCGTTGCGCGCCGCGACGATGGTCCCCGTGCTGGCGCTCAAATATGAATAACGCGTAGAAATTACTTGCGAGGGAAATCGAGCGGCGGACGTTGATTCATCTTGACGAGATAAGCCTGCGCCTCGCTCACATGTAAAATTGTCGCTGAACCGGTGTCGCACCCTAAACGCTGAAAATGATCGAGCGGCATTCCGAGGAAATGCGCGACGACTAGTTTGATCGGATCGGCGTGAAATACGACCGCGATCGTATCTTTCGGCTTCTTGTATTTCTGAACGATGCGCTCGATAGCGCTCATGCAGCGCGCCTGCGCCTCCATGAACGACTCGCCGCCGGGAAACCGAAAGCGCGACGGCGCATTTTGTACGATTTTCCAATCCTTAGTCAGCGCCAGCCGCCGCCATGATTTGCCCTGCCATTGACCGATGTTTATATCAATCAAATCGGGCTCTTGTAGAATCTCTAACTTGCGCGCCTGGGCGATTGGATGCGCCGTCTCCAGCGCTCGCTCTAGCGGGCTGGAAACAACGGCTCTGAGCGGAATGCTCTTTAGCGCTTCCGCTAATGCCCCAGCCTGTTTCTGCCCATTCTGATTTAAATGCACCCCCGCCAGCCTTCCTGCCATTTTGTGAGTTTTGACGAAGTCGTTTTCGCCGTGACGGATGAGCAATAGCGTTGGCATAAGATTTACGGTAAGTCAAAGTTAATTTAACTTACCGAATTTTCCTCTTCATCTCAATAATTTGTTCTTCGCTCAGCGCGGGGATGTTCTCGGCTTTTGTGATTCCCAGCGCTTTTCTTTGCGCGTCGCGCCATGCTTCGAGACGAGTCGCTATTTGCGTTTCATACCCTTCTTGCGACGGCAAATAGAAATATGAACCCAGCAATTTCTTTGGCAGATATTGTTGCGGAGCGAAATGTCCTTCGCGCTCGTGTGGATAAATATAACCTTTGCCGTGACCGAGCGCTTCCGTATCGCGGCTGTTATCCATGAGATGGCGCGGCACGGAAACTTGCCCTTCCTCTTCGAGCTTTCTCATGGCTTTAAAATAGGCGCCAGCGCTGTTAGACTTGGGCGCAGTGGCGAGGTAGAGCGTCGCTTCAACGATTGGATAAATGCCTTCGGGTAAGCCGATGAAATCGAACGCTTGCGCGGCAGATGCAGCGACGACCAGCCCCAATGGGTCCGCCAAGCCGATATCTTCGCTTGCGAGAATGACCAACCTTCTGAGGATGAAGCGCGGATCTTCGCCGGCGTAGATCATTTTGGCGAGCCAATACAATGCCGCATCTGGGTCGCTTCCGCGCACCGATTTGATGAATGCAGAGATTGTGTCGTAGTGCGCATCGCCGTCTTTGTCGTACAGTATCGCGCGGCGTTGAATCGACTCCTGCGCCACGTCCAGCGTGACGCGGATAACTCCTTTTTCGTCCGGCGGCGTGGATTCAACGGCGAGTTCGATGGCGTTAAGCGCGTTGCGCGCGTCGCCGCTGGCAGTTTCGATTAAGTGAGCGCGGGCGTTGTCGTCGAGTTTGACGGTTTTATTTCCGTAACCGCGTTCTTTGTCCGCGAGAGCGCGGTCAATAAGGATGCCGGTCTCTTCTTGATTCAAATTTCGCAGCTGGAAAACGCGCGAGCGTGAAATCAACGCTTGGTTAACTTCAAAGTACGGATTTTCAGTCGTCGCGCCGATGAGGGTAACGACTCCCGCCTCGACAGATCGGAAGAGCGTCGTGTAGGGACAGAGTGTAGAGCTC
>BQMV01000148.1 GCA_022181005.1 Anaerolineaceae bacterium
CTATTCCGTCGAAGCCGTCAACGCGGATTTACGTCATTATCTCAAGCGGCTAGCGCGTAGGTCTCGTTGTTTTTCTCGTCGTCTGGATGCTTTACGCAAGAATCTGCGCCTCTTCGCATACTGTTACAACCAACGACAATTGATGAAACAACAATATCCGCAATACAATTTGCCGCTCATTGATTTCCTGTATCCTCTATGATGGACACTCCCGCATTAAATCTAAAAAACAACTCAATAAATCCTGTGTTATAATTTTCGCGTGGCGCTATATGCGTCACACATCTTGCTTGGGACGGGCATCAAGCGCCCCTGAGCGGGTCATCAAACCCCGCTAAACTTTTTCCGCCGTAACGCGGAATGTTAGGAGAATTATGGCAGTTATCTCAATGAAATCCCTGCTGGAAAGCGGCGTTCATTTCGGACATCGCACGAACAAATGGGACCCGCGCATGAAGCCGTATATTTTTACGGAGCGCAACGGCATTCACATTATTGACCTGCAACAAACCTCGAAGCTATTGAGTCAGGCATACAATGTCATTCGCGACGCCGTAGCCGAAGGCGGAACAGTGTTGTTTGTGGGGACAAAACGCCAAGCGCAAGAAACAGTAGCGGAAGAAGCCGCGCGATGCGGTATGCCCTCCGTGACAGAACGCTGGATGGGCGGCATCCTCACAAACTGGTCTACCATGTACGACCGCATTCAAGAATTTGAACGCTTGGAGAAAATGCGCGATAGCGGCGAACTCGACCGCTTGACAAAGAAAGAAGGACTGTTGATCGAACGCGAGATTAATCGCCTTTCGATCCGGCTTTCCGGTATCCGCGCAATGAAACGCCGTCCCAACTTGTTATTTATCGTTGACATAGGCCGCGAAGAGACGGCGGTGCACGAAGCCAACCTGCTCAACATTCCCATTGTGGCGATGGTAGACACAAACTGCAATCCGCAAAATATTGATTACGTGATTCCCTCCAACGACGACGCAATTCGCGCCATTAAATTGTTGGTGGCTAAGGTGGCGGATGCTGTCCTCGAAGGGAAATCTATGCGCAAGGAAGAAGAGCCAGAAGAAGCCCCTGCTGGCGAATCGAAGGATAAATCTGAACGAACCTCGCGCAAAGCGCCGAAAGTCGTAGAGACGGATGAAGAACTTACCGACGACGCCCTCCTCGGCGAAGCAACGCTGGCAAAGATGAGCGCCTCGCGCCAAGCGGAAGAGGAAACTGTCGCCGAATCTAGCCAAGATGAGACAGACTCTAAACCCGATGCAACAGCGGAAGCGCCAGCCATTGAAGAAACGAAAGAATAGGAACTCATGGAAATTACGACCGAGATGATCAAAGAATTGCGCGGCGCCACGAACGCCGGCATTTTAGATTGCCGTAAAGCGCTCACAGAAGCCGGCGGCGATTTTCAAAAAGCGGTGGATTGGCTGCGCGAAAAAGGTATGGCGACCGCCGCCAAACGCGCCGACCGCGAAGCCTCGCAAGGCATAGTCGAACTTTATTCACACGGAGACGGACGCGTCGGCGTGATCGTAGAAGTAAACTGCGAATCTGATTTTGTGGCGCGTTCCGAAAAATTCCGCGAGCTGGCGCACGAGTTGGCGTTGCAGATTGCGGCTTCCTCGCCGCGCTATCTTAAAGCGGAAGACATTCCAGCCGACGTTCTGGAGCGCGAAGCAGAGATCGCCCGCGCGCGCGCAAAAGAAGAAGGCAAGCCTGACAACATCGCAGAAAAGATCGTACAAGGACGAATCGAGAAATTCAAGGACGAGGCTGTGCTGCCTCGCCAAGCGTACATTCGCGACGAGTCGATTACGGTGGAGAAACTGATCCTTCAAACAGTCGCCGCGATCGGCGAAAACGTAATTGTACGACGCTTCCAACGGTGGGAGCTAGGCGAAAGTTTGACGCATTAAGAAACAAAATGACCAACCAGACGGTTGGTCATTTTTATACAGGCAGAAAATAAAACAATCAGGAGACTTATGAGCGACATCAAATACAAACGAATTCTTCTCAAACTGAGCGGGGAGGCGTTGGGCGGTAAATCTGGCTTCGGAATTGACGTAGACGAAGCCGAATCGATCGCCAGCCGCATCAAAGAAGTCTCTGAAATGGGCGTAGAAGTGGCGATCGTAATTGGCGCGGGCAACCTCTGGCGCGGCAAACAGGGGCTCGAACGCGGCATGGATCGCGCTACCGCAGACTATATGGGCATGCTTGCCACGATGATGAATGCCATGGCATTAATGGACACGCTCGAACGCGCCGGCGTGTATACGCGCGTTATGTCGGCGATTGAGATGCGCCAGATCGCCGAGCCCTACATCCGCCGTCGCGCCATCCGCCATTTAGAAAAGGGGCGCGTGGTCATCTTCGGCGCTGGAACCGGCAATCCTTTCTTTTCAACGGATACCGCCGCCGCATTGCGCGCAACGGAAATTGAAGCAAACGTAGTCATCAAAGCGACCAAGGTGGACGGCGTATACGACTCGGACCCGAAGAAAAACCCCCATGCAAAAAAATTCGACGAATTGAATTATATTGAGGTCATTAACCGCAGACTTGAAGTGATGGACAGCACCGCCGTCACGCTCTGTATGGAAAACAAGCTGCCGATCCTCGTGTTAAATCTTTGGGATAACCACGCTTTACATGCCGCGCTCGAAGGCAGGCCCGTCGGCACGCTTGTACACGGCTAAGCGCCAGTTGCGGCGCGCGTTGCATAGCAAAATTCGATATTTTGGTGTATCCTTGCCTCGATTTCGACAAACGATTTAAAACCTAAATTCGAACGCCTTAAGAGTACATGTATCAAGAAAACTTCGTTGGAGGCTGCGGTGATCAAAGACATTCTTAACGACGCTGAAACCAGAATGCGCGGAGCGCTTCAAGCGTTGCGCGACGACTTGGCGGCTGTGCGCACCGGTCGCGCCAGCCCAGGACTGGTTGAGAAACTAGCGGTAGACTATTATGGGACGCCCACACCGCTCATGCAATTGGCTTCGATCAGCGTGCCAGAAGCGCATACAATTACGATTAAACCTTTCGACGCTTCTACGATCAAAGCGATCGAGAAAGCGATTCAGACCTCGGAACTGGGACTCAACCCGAACAACGACGGCAAAATCATCCACCTCGGCCTTCCGCCGCTGACCGAAGAACGCCGCCGCAATTTGGTGAAGCACATTGGTCATCGACTCGAGGAAGCGCGAATCGCTATTCGCAACATTCGCCGCGACGCGCAGAACGATATGCGCGACTTTGAGAAAGAAAAACTGATCTCGGAAGACGATTTAAAACGCGGCGAAGACGATCTGCAAAAACTTACCGACAAACACGTGGAAGAAGTTGGAACGCTCGGCAAAACAAAAGAAACCGAGATCATGGAAGTTTAATGATGAACCGTTGCGAGATGCGCCGCGCGTCAACGAGTGAATGCGATGGCTAACGCCTCTTTTAATATTTCGCCCGAGAAATGTCCTCGTCACGTCGCTATCATTATGGATGGCAATGGGCGTTGGGCGCTTTCGCGCGGTTTACCGCGCTTAGCTGGACATAAAGCGGGCACCGAAAATTTGCGGCGCATCATCCGCGCTTCGGTGGAATTTGGCGTTAAGTATCTCACCATTTATGCATTCTCGACGGAAAATTGGGGACGCCCGAGCGAAGAGGTGCAAGGCTTAATGTTCATCCTTGAGGACGTAATTGATCGCGAACTTACCGAACTCCATAAAGAAGGAGTGCAACTGCGACACATCGGCCGTTTGGAACGCCTCGCGCCCAGTCTGCAAAAAAAAGTATTGAACGCGATTGACTTAACCAAAAAGAATGATCGCCTCGTCTTAAACGTGGCATTTAACTACGGCGGACGCGACGAGATCATCAACGCGATCCAACATATTATAAAAGACGGCGTTCGCCCCGAAGATGTGACAGGCGAACTCGTGAATCGCTACCTCTACACGGCTGGCGTTCCCGACCCCGATCTGATCATTCGCACCTCGGGCGAATTGCGCGTCAGCAATTTTCTAATCTGGCAAGCGGCATATTCCGAATGGTATGTTACGCCCACGTATTGGCCCGATTTTAATCGTGAGGAATATCGCCTTGCGCTTGAAACTTTCGCTTCACGCGACCGCCGTTATGGGAAAGTTTCATCGAGCGAATATGAGGCTTCTAATGCCTAAACGCATCGTAACGGCGCTCGGGCTGACGGCGATCGGCTTGCCGGCGATTATCCTCGGGGGCGTTTTCTACTTTGCGGCAATCGCCGTTATCTTAGTCGGCAGCGCGCGTGAGTTCGTTCGCATGTACCGTGCGACCGGATTCGAACCGCACGAGTGGATCTCCGCCGGAAGCGTCTTGTTAATTGCCGTAGCGCGTTTCTTTTTTCCTTCCACGGCAATTCCCATTCTTGTTCTATCCATCATGGCGGCGATGACCTACCATGTATTCGCCTTCGAACGCGGCAGAGACAAAGCCGCGCTTGATTTTTGTATTACCGCCGCCGGCATCGTATATCTAGGCTGGCTCGGTTCATATTTGTTAGATCTGCGCGCGCTTCCAGCGGGCGGATGGTGGCTGATGTTGGTTATGCCGATGGTCTGGGCTGGCGACACTGGCGCATATTCCATCGGCGCGGCATACGGCAAGCATAAAATGACGCCGCGCATCAGCCCAAAGAAAAGCTGGGAAGGCTACTTCGCAGGCATTTTTACTTCTGCGCTTATCGGCGCGATCTTCTCGTATGCCTATTCTTCGATAGGGCTTCGTCCGCTAAGCGGGATGATCTCCCCGCTGCAAGGAGCATTAATCGGCGTAGCGCTTGGCGCGCTCACGCCGCTCGGCGATTTAGGCGAAAGTATGTTTAAACGTCAGAGCCACATGAAAGATTCCGGCGACGCTTTTCCCGGCCACGGGGGCATCTTCGACCGAATCGACTCATGGATTTGGGGCGCGCCGCTCGGTTACTTCTTCATACAATATTTCATCTTCTAATGGAGGATCCATGGCAAACGAAAGCATACCTACTCGCAACCTAGCGCTCGAACTTGTACGCGTGACCGAAGCGGCAGCGATGGCGGCGGGACGTTTTATGGGACGCGGAGATAAAGAAGCGGCGGATCAAGCCGCTGTTAACGCAATGCGCGCGGTCCTTCAATCTGTAGATATGAACGGCGTGATCGTCATCGGCGAGGGCGAGAAGGATAATGCGCCGATGTTATTTAACGGCGAGACAGTCGGAAGCGGTTCCGCTCCAGACGTGGATGTTGCGGTAGACCCTATTGATGGGACGCGTCCGTTAGCCTTCGGAAGATCAAACTCGCTGGCAACGGTAGCGATTGCGCCGCGTGGAACGATGTTTGATCCCGGTCCTTTTGTGTATATGAATAAAATTGCAGTCGGACCGGAAGCGAAGGGCAAGATCAACATCGAAATGTCCATCACTGAGAACTTGAAGGCGATCGCAAAAGCGATGCGGAAAGAAGTGGAGGATCTGACGACGATCATTCTCGACCGCGACCGCCATAACGATATGATCGCTGAGATTCGTAAGGCGGGCGCGCGCATCCGCCAGATTCCAGACGGCGACGTGGGCGCGGCGCTTATGACCGCCTGGCCCCATTCAGGCGTAGATGCGCTATTTGGCGTAGGCGGCACGCCCGAAGGCGTGCTTGCCGCGTGCGCGTTGCGCGCCATGGGTGGAGAGATCCAAGGCAAACTCTACGCGCGCGACGAGGACGAACTCCGCCGTGGACGCGAAGCGGGCTACGACTTCGAAAAAATACTCACCATGGACGATCTGGTTTCTTCAGAAGATGTGTTCTTCGCAGCGACCGGCATCACCGACGGCGAATTTCTAAAAGGCGTGCGTTATTTCGGCGACGGCGCCAGCACCGACTCAATTGTCGTACGCGGTTTGACCGGCACAGTTCGCCAGATCTCGGCGACGCATCGAATTGATAAACTACGCACTTTCGGCGCAGTGAGTTATTAAACAAACAGAATCGAGAAGAACGCGCCCCAGCAAAATACGCTTGACACTCCCTATTCTTACACGTATAATCTCGCTCGCCTTCCTCGATAGCTCAATTGGCAGAGCGAGCGGCTGTTAACCGCTAGGTTCCAGGTTCGAGACCTGGTCGAGGAGCACACAAGACCCTGCAAAGGGTCTTTTTATTTGCGTTCTCAGATTGTATAATAACGTCGGAATAAAGAGAGGAGCGCTGTATGAACTCTTTCATCGTTAACGACGCCGTCGCCTTCAAACTGGTGCGACAAGATAAGAATAAAAACGCCAAAGCGCAAGTGTTCTTCGGCGTATTATTCGGCGTGCTCTTACGCTGGATATATACAATGGCGGTAGAGGTGATCAAAGGAAGCGCGACATGGGATTTTGGCGCGTGGGCTGTCGTCGCGGCGCGATTTGTCGCCGCTCTAGCAACGACGATTTTTGTCTTTTCAGGATACTGGGAGAAGTCAAAAGACCAACCTGCCGATATGCGCTTCTTGAACGCGTTGGCGTTCGGTATTTCAATAGATATGCTCGTCGCTCCGTGGATGTCTTGATCGCGCGGTTAAACGTCAAATAAAAAAGCCGACTCATTGCGTTAAGTCGGCTTAAGTTGCGAAGAGGACGGAGACCTTACTCGTTCTTCGGCTCGGACTTACTCTTCGATTTCTTATCGCCTTTGCCCGCAGATGCGGGCTTCTCATTCGTCTTTTCTTCGGTATGCGAATGAGATTTACCTGCGGAACTATCTCCCGAGGCGGATTTATTGTCAGTAGCATAAAACCCGGAGCCTTTAAAAATGATCTTGCTCGGGGTAATTACCTTCTTTAACGCTCTCTTTTTACAAGTGGGACAGACTTTCAGCGGCGCATCGTCAAACGATTGGTGTTTTTCAAAATGTTTGCCGCACGAACTGCAGCGATAAATATAAACAGGCATAGTTCTCCTTGCTTTCAACAGCATGGCATTATAGCGCGTATGTTTATCGCAAGCAAGGGCGGTAAAGTTTAAGTTCTGTTAACATTGCAATTCCGCGTCCCCGTATCTTAAGCGAGATAAACCTCCCCCCTAGCAGTCAAGGCGATATTCCCTTTCTTGCGTTACCGATTAAGTTCCCAGATGATGCGCAAACCGTCAAGCGTCAACCAGGGCGCGATAATTTGGATAACCTTTGTTTCTTTAGCGACAATCTCAGAAAGCCCTCCAGTGGCGACGACTTTCATCTCATCGCCAAGTTCCTTACGAAAACGCTCGACCATACCCTCAACCATGCTCACATACCCAAACAGCAAGCCCGATTGCATGGCATGGACGGTATTGCGCCCAATAACGGAAGGCGGCGTTTGCAAATCTATATTTGGCAGTTTGGCAGCGCGGGTATACAAGGCTTCAGCGGCTAGATTTACTCCGGCGGTGATCGCTCCGCCTAGGTATTCACCGCTCTTAGTAATGGCGTTAAAAGTGGTGGCGGTGCCAAAATCTATCACGCAAGCTGGACCGCCATATAATTTCATCACCGCCGCCGCGTCACAGATGCGATCCGCGCCGACCGTCTTGGGATCTTCATATCGAACTTTAACGCCCGTTTTGACGCCCGTATCTACCACGAAAGGTTTCTGCTTTAGGTACTCTTCGCACGCCTGAACGACGCGCCCGGTCAGCGCCGGCACAACGGAAGCGAGCGCGATGCCGCTCAAGTCTGCAATGGATTTATTCGCGTTTTGGAGCAAGCCTAGAAATTGCAAACCGTATTCATCAGACATACGGCGATGATCGGTGGCGACGCGCCAATGCGCGCCGAGCTGGTCGCCGGCATAGAGTCCGAGCGTGAGGTTGGTATTGCCAATATCTATAGTGAGCAACATAACCTTATTTTACCTCCTCAATAATCTCCGAGACTTGATCGTAGCGATGAAATTGCGGGACGAGATACGCGCCGCTCGCCCATGATTTGAGATTTTGAATCAACTCGACGGCGAGTTCTACGCCGACTTTCGCGCCGTCTTCGCCGGCGGCTTCGATGAGATCGGAAGAGCACACGTCTGAACTCCAGTCACGTGGCCTTATC
>BQMV01000149.1 GCA_022181005.1 Anaerolineaceae bacterium
GTTGAAAGGCAACATCCAAGAACATCCGTTTGCAAAATTTGCTTTTCCATCCGCACCGGTGGGGCTGTACAACGGTTTCCCGTGGTTTGTACCATTCGCGGGCGCGTGGCACAAGATTTTAGATTGGACAGGGTGAACTAAGAGAAGAGAAAACAACTCGGAGTGACATATCGGATAAATAGTATTAGAATAGAAAAATATCTCTAACTTACGTAGGAGTTGCGCATGGCGACGAAGAAGGAATTAGAAGGCGAGGTCTTTTATCCATCTGAGCAGGTTGTGGCGCAAGCGCGCGTAAAAGATTGGGACGCGCTGGCGAAGAAAGCGGATAAAGATTTTACGGGCTTTTGGGCGGACGAGGCTTCGGAACTTGAATGGTTCAAGAAGTGGGATAAAGTTCTCGACGATTCAAACAAACCTTTCTATAAATGGTTCGCCGGCGGGAAAGTAAATATCGTCCATAATTGCATTGACCGGCATTTAAAAACACATCGTAAAAACCAACTGGCGCTCATCTGGGAATCGGAAGACGGCAGAGAAACCCGCACGTTTTCCTATTTTGCGATGAACCGCGAAGTGACGCGCATGGCGAACATCATCAAAGCCATGGGCGTGCGCAAAGGCGACCGCGTGACCATCTACATGGGGCGCATCCCTGAGATCGCGTTTGCCATGCTGGCGTGCGCCAAAATCGGCGCGGTGCATTCCGTCGTCTTTGGCGGCTTTTCAGCCGACGCGCTGCGCGGGCGCATCGAAGACAGCGATTCCAAATTGGTCATCACGCAAGACGGCAACTTCTTGAACGGCAAGATCATTGAGCTCAAACGCACGGTGGATGAAGCAGTCAAAAAATGCCCGTCAGTAGAGAACGTGCTAGTGATTCGCCGCACCGGGCACGAAATCGAAATGGATCCACTCCGCGATCATTGGTATCACGAAATGGAAAAACTTCCCATCGCCAACGGCAAATGCGCCACCGAAGAAATGGATGCGGAAGATCCACTTTATATTCTTTACACCAGCGGTTCGACCGGCAAACCGAAAGCCGTTCTACATGTGCATGGCGGCTACATGGTCGGTATTTACTCCACGCTCAAATACGTCTTCGACGCGCAAGACGGCGATCGCTACTGGTGCGCCGCCGATCCCGGCTGGGTGACGGGACACTCGTACATCGTGTATGGTCCTCTACTGGTCGGCGCCACGTCCTTTATGTTCGAAGGCGGACCCGCCTACCCGTATCCCAATCGCTGGTGGCAATGCGTGGAACGCTACGGCATCACAATTCTCTACACTGCCCCGACCGCCATTCGCGGCTTGATGCGCTTCGGCGAAGCCTGGCCCAACAAGCACGATCTTTCATCGTTGCGCTTGCTCGGCAGCGTCGGCGAACCGATCAACCCCGAAGCGTGGAAGTGGTATCACCGCGTTATCGGTAAGGAGCGCTGCCCGGTGATGGATACCTGGTGGCAAACCGAAACGGGCATGTTTATGATCACGCCTACCCCGGTTATGCCGCTCAAACCGGGCAGCGGCACAAAACCTTTCTTTGGGATTCGGGCTGAGATTCTCAACGACGCCGGCGAACCCGTGAAAGACGGAGACGAAGGCTACCTTGTTATCACACGACCATGGCCCGCCATGTTACGCACCATTTACGGCGACGCAGAGCGTTACGTCAGCCAGTATTGGTCTAAATTCCCGGGCAAATATCTCGCCGGGGATTCCGCTCGCCGCGACGCGGACGGTTATTACTGGATCATCGGGCGCGTAGACGATGTGATCAACGTCTCTGGGCACCGGCTCGGAACGGCGGAGATCGAATCGGCGCTGGTCAGTCATCCCGCCGTCGCCGAAGCCGCGGCTATCGGCTTGCCGCACGAGGTTAAAGGGACGGGCATTCACGTCTTCTGCTTGCTGCGCACCGGCGTCGTCCCTTCCGACGCGCTAAGCGAGGAACTCCGTCAGCATGTCTCAAAAGTCATCAGTCCTATCGCTCGCCCGGAAGAGGTGAAATTCCTCGACAAACTGCCCAAGACGCGCTCGGGCAAGATCATGCGCCGCGTGCTGAAAGCTAGAATGCAGGGCTTACCCGAAGGCGATTTAAGTACGTTGGAAGATTAAGAGACACAGCAAAGGGCTATGCGATTCCTGCATTGCAAAAACCGGCGCAGGACGCTCTCGCTATGCCCGTCGACGTCTAGTATAATCGCCTGATGAAACCGGAATTTATCAACGTAAATCTGAAATGAGTCTTATTATGACCAGTGAAAAGCATCTAAAGAACGTGTATATGTGGCGCGAAGAAATGGATGATAACCTACGGCGAGAGAACGGCTGGCTCGCGCTAGCGGGATTATTCTGGCTTCGTCAAGGCAAAAACATTGTCGGTTCAGCGCCCGATGCGGACATTCTGCTTCCGAAGCGCGCGCCGGCAAAGTTGGGCGTGTTTGAGTTCGACGGCTCCAACGTCGCCATCCAGATCGAAGCAAGCCTGCCGGTCGAGATTAACGGCGTCGAGGCTAAATCTGCCGCGCTCAGCGCCGACGAAGAGAACGTCCCATCCTTCATCACGTTCGACAATATGCGCATGGTCGTTGTGCGCCGTTCCAAAGGCGTGGGTATTCGTTTATGGGATAACACCCGCGAAGACAGAAACGTCTATCCGCCCCGCGAGTGGTACGCGGTAAAAGATGAATATCTAGTTCCCGCTACATACACGAAATATGAAACGCCTCAGATCGTCAAAATGCCCGATATCCTCGGCTCGATCCTCGACGAGCAAATGCACGGCTATGTATCGTTCGAGTTGAACGGCCAACAACGCGAACTGATGGCGCAGGAATTGCCCGATCGCCGCCTGTTCATCCAATTTATGGATGAGACGAACAATCAGTCCACCTACCCTTCGGGGCGCTATCACCACACTGACCCGCATGAAAATGGAAGCGTTTTTATTGATTTCAATAAAGCCTATAGCCCGCCATGCTCTTTTACCGAGTACGCCACTTGTACATTCCCGCCGCAAGAAAATCATTTACAAACCGCGGTCGAAGCGGGCGAGCTCTATACCGACTATCAACGCAAGCGCCATCATTAAATAAAAAACACTCCGCTTATCAAAGGCGGAGCGCCGCGTTAACCGTAAAGTTAGCGTTATAAGGCGGTTGGCGCCCAGAACATCCCATATCCTGTAAAGCCGAGGGCGAGCGAGCCGACAAGTAGGATGACGCCAACCCAGATTAAAATTTGATCGCGCGTTTTGCGTTCCAGCACATCAATCCATGTGCGCGGTCCGATTCCAAAAGCGCGCAAATCCATCGCATCAATAATATCTTCGCTGCCGATGATGGCATGGATCACGACCGGCACAAAGATAGGTCCCATTTTACGAACTTGTTCGATCAGCCCGCCGCTAAAATGCTCCAACTCATAGCCGCGCGCGCGTTGCGCGTCCACCGTCAACTGAAAATCGCGCGCAAACGTGGGGATGAAGCGCATGGTCAGGTCCATCGCGTATGCAAATTTATCGTTGAGTCCCAATCCTTTGAAGGTAACGCCGTATAAGGCAGGGTTGAGAGAAAAAGGGATCAACACAGTCATGATCGCCATGCTGGCGACGCGGGTAAATTGACTCAGGGCGAAGAAAATTCGTTCGACGGTGATGTCAAGCGCGGGCGTCCACCCGAGGATGGAAAAAGACGCTTCAAAACGGCGGATAAGATGCTCTTCCGCATACACTTCCACCCCGCCGCGCCCCGTTAAAAAAGTCATGATAGAAAAGAAAAAGACAAATCCGACGATAAACAAAAACGAACGGCGAATCTCCCGCCATTGAATGCGCGAAGAGATCAGCGTAAAGACAGCAAAAGCCAGAAAGGGGATCAGGTAGCGAACGTCCCAGAACGTAAGCGTGGAGAATAGAAAGCAAACATAAAAGATCAGCCAAGCGCGCGGATCAAAACTTTGGATGAAAGAGCGTTCGCGTTTACGGTATCGCCAAGGAATGAGCATATTATATTTCGCTTGCCGGGGACGCGCCCCGGCAAGCCTTAAATCTTCTTATCGACCGGATTGTTTCTGCACAGCTGCATATGCGACGACAAGCAGCGGCACGAGAATGGCGGCAAAGATCAAGTTTGGTCCAGCTGCAGGTAGGAATTCGCCTACAACAGCCGTAACGAAACTGTAGCCATTAATCCAAATATCGGAGAGCGCAGCGTAACCGATGCCAATCAAGTTGCCAAGCATGCCCCACGTAACCGCAGCAGCTACGTCAACATTTTTGCCAAACCCAAAGCGAACCGCCAACACTAGAATAAAGCCGATCAATACGGAAATGCCGGCGGTTAACGCGATAGGCTGGTCGCCGTAGACGTCTCGAGCGGGGTCAAAAAACATCATGTTCGTCTCAGAGCTATTCATGAAATAGAGAACGGTCGCCAAAGCGGTCAAGACGCCGCCAATCCACAGGACGGCATTCGCGCTGCGTTTGCGGTCGGAGAACAGAGCGGGCAAGCCGGCGATAAAACCGATCAAGCCATTGCCCACGCTCCACTGGGGAGACAAGCCAAAGCCGGAGATCGCATCGCCAAAGGTATTGCCGACAATACCGGTGAAAAATCCGACGACGGGACCAAACGCATAACCGAAGAACATCGGAATAGCGACCGCAGGGCGCAAAGCCACCTGGCTCAACGACGGCACAACGAATACAGTGGCATTGAAAAACCACGAGAACACGGCGTACAGCGCCGCGCCGATCGCCATCCAAACTACCTGACGCGTACCCACTTCCCATGCGTTATTTTCTTTTGTAGCGGCGTACACCGCATAGACGATCAGCAGCCCGATGAACATGAATCCCAAACGTAAGCCGAGCGTGGCTTGCTCCACTTGAAAATTCTCTATCTTTAACGCATTCCCTAGAAATAGGATCAAGAACAACATGATCGCCAAAATCCCAGCCAGAGAATACAGCATACTGCGTAAATTCTTAGACATTTTCCTTCTCCTCATATTGTGTTATGGCAAGCGGCGAATGTTTTCACAACGCTTGTTTATAAATGCGCCAACGCTTCGGCTCGCATAAATTTCCCTGTTTCGCCAAGGCGCTCCAGATTAAGCCTCAGCAGCGAAGTGGCCTCTAGGCGGTTGGCTTTTAGCCGGTCGAAATCGCGCAAGACATCCTGCGGTCTGCCATCAGCGACGAGTCGTCCATCGTTCACGATCAATACGCGGTTGGCATAAATGACCGCTAAATCCACATCATGCGTGATGAAAAGAATCGCTTCAAACGAAGGCAGTTGCAAAATTGAATCCATGAAGTTCATATAATTTTGATAATCTTGCCCGGCGGTCGGTTCATCCATCACAAGGATTTTTGACTGCATTGCCAGAATCGCAGCGATGCTCACGCGTTTTTGCTGGCCAAACGATAACGCTAGCGGCGGGTCGTTCTCTTTATCGGATAGGTTCACAATTCTTAGCGCTTCTTTCACCTCCATTTCAATCCGCTCGTCTGAATGTCGCAAATTTGTAGGACCAAACGCCAATTCTTCCCGAACGGTCGGCGCGAACAACATGTGGCTTGGGCTCTGGAACACATAGCCCAAGACGCTTGCGATTTGCGCGACGCTGATTTCCTTGGTATCGCGTCCATTTACCAGCACGCGCCCCGTCTTCGGCTTGAGCAAACCAATCGCATGTTTAACGAAAGTTGTCTTGCCCGCGCCGTTGGGTCCCAAGACGGCAATCACATCGCCGCGCTTGATCTCCAAGTTAAGGCCGTGAAGGACCTCGACGTTAGACTCATATCCGAACGCGACATTCTCAAACTTGACGATGGCTTCATCATTCGAGTCGGCAGACGTTGCGCCCGGCAAGAGATTAATCTCCTCGGGAGGCGCTTCCGCCTTGGCGCGTTCAACGATGACGTTCGCCGGCAGCTTTACTTCGCGAAAGCTCGCCACGTTAAATAACCCCGCCGCATCTCCCAAGTAACGAATTTCTCCGCTATCCATGAGCATTACGCGTTCCGGCTTAATCCGCAGCACATCTTCGACGCGGTGTTCGACCATCAAGATAGTAATGCCCTGATCGGCAAGAAAACGCGCTGTGTCTAATGCGTCTTGAGCCGAAGCGGGATCGAGGCTTGCCAGCGGCTCGTCGAGCAACAAGATAGACGGTCGCATTGCCAATATGCCCGCCAACGCTAGTTTCTGCTTTTCGCCGCCCGAAAGGCTAAAGGTCTCGCGTTCGCGCAGATGAAATATCTTCAAGAAGGTCAGCGCTTCATCCACGCGTTGAAAGATCTCTTCGCGCGGAATATTCAGGTTTTCCAGCCCGAAAGCGACTTCGTTTACTACCTTCGTTCCAAGGATCTGCCGTTCAGGGTCTTGAAGCGCCGTTCCGATCTTCTGCGAAATTTGTGAAAGTTTCCAACTTTGAATATCCTTGCCAAATACGGCGACGCGTCCGTTGATCTCGCCTTTATAAGAGCGCGGCGCCAGCCCATTCAAACAGCGGATCAGCGTCGTTTTGCCGCAGCCGCTTGCGCCGGCGATCAAAAGGATTTCACCTGCACGCACATCGAACGAAATATTTCGGATCGCAGTTTCCTGACGATCGCGATAACGAAAGGATAGGTCTTTAACAGCCAGCGGCAACGCTTCGGTCATGAGAGCGAAGCCTCGCTTACATATTCCATAGTCCCGCCTTTCATACCAAAATTAATCAACAGGGCAGTCGCCATCAACGCGCTCTCCTTTTAACTTAATTGCGTCTATTATAAGACAAGGAACGGTTTTATAGATATTAAATCTCCTTGTGCGAACGCGCTCGCCAAGCGCATAAACTATAAGCCAACGTCTTTGACGACTGCTTTATCCTACGCTATACTACAAGCGTTTCAGAAAAGACGCTGCAACCGGCGTAAGATTCCCCGCCCGCTCGCTCGTCAGACTCTAAAATATCCAACATAATTATTCATACGGAGGAAAAATGGCTGGTTTCAAGCTTACCTACGGCACGATGTTCAATCCGCCCGAAGCTTTGCACAAAGGATTCGATAAAGCGGTGGCAACGCTCAAACAGAATTTCGGCAAAGAATACGGGATGTTCATTGACGGCAAAGACGTATTCGCCGACGAGAAATTCGACGATCGCTCCCCCGTCAATACCAACTGGATACTGGCGCGCATGCAAAAAGGGAATGAGAATCATTCGCGCATGGCGATCGAAGCGGCGCAGAAAGCCTTCCCTGCGTGGAGTCATACGCCGTGGAAGCGGCGCGTTCAGTTAGTCCGCAAAGCCTCAGCGCTGATCGAAAAGCGCATCTTCGAACTCGGAGCGGCGATGGCGCTCGAAGTCGGCAAGAATCGCATGGAATCGCTTGGCGACGTGCAAGAGACCGCCGATTTAATGTATTGGTCTGCGCAAATGATGGAGGAGAACCACGGTTTCATCAAGCCAATGGGCAAAGATCCGCTCGCCGGCTACGACGCGACCAACATCTCGGCGCTTCGCCCGTACGGCGTTTGGCTCGTTATTTCGCCGTTCAACTTCCCCTTCGCGCTCACCGGCGGACCGGTCGGCGCGGCGCTCGTAGCGGGCAACACCGTCGTTATTAAGCCTGCGTCGGACACGGCGTGGATCGTTCGTCTCTTTATAGAATGCCTGCGTGATGCAGGCTT
>BQMV01000150.1 GCA_022181005.1 Anaerolineaceae bacterium
CAAATGCGTAATCTTATCGCGATCCCGATCATTATTTTGACTGTAATATTGCAGTCTGCTATCGTGAGCCGGTTGCAGTTGCTGGATGGCTCGGCTGATTTGTCGTTGGTCGTTCTGGCGGCATGGGCTTTGCAGGATGGCGTGGAGACGGCGTGGCACTGGGCGTTGGCGTTCGGGTTGCTGGTCGGGTTTGTCTCGGCGCTTCCCTTTTTCGTTCCCGTGGTCGGTTATCTTTTCATCGCGCTGCTTGCGCGCGGACTTCAGGCGCGCGTCTGGCAGATTCCATTGCTTGCGATGTTGTCGGTATGTTTAATTGGAACGGCGTTCTTTCATGCGATTTCATTGGGCGCATTAAAAACCCTAGACGCTCCTCTGGAGATTTCTAACGCCTTAGGATGGATTACGCTGCCGAGTATGTTGTTGAACTCTCTTCTTGCTATTCCAGTTTTTACTATGATGCGCGATCTGGCGCGCTGGGTGCATCCGCCGTTGGAGTCTGAATGAGCGTTCCAAATCAGAAACATCAAACAGGGCGATGGCGTACATGGCTGGTCTATGCCGTAGTTGTCGCTGTGGCTGGCAGTATGCTGTTCCGTCTGGGCTCTCTACAGCTTGTCGAAAGCCCGAGTTGGGTCGCGCAGGCGGTAGAGAACTACCGGTCTGAGGTCAGCGAACCTGCGCCGCGCGGAATTATCTACGATCGCAATGGATACATTCTGGCGCGCAATATTGCATCGTATAACATTGTGATCACGCCCGCATATCTGCCGGATGACGATGCTGATATTCAGCATATCTACCGCGAAATCTCGCAATTGACTGGGACGCCTGCCGGCGGGCCGGTGACTGAAGAGTCGCTTGAAAATGCGAAACTATTTGCGGCTTGCGCGCCCGGTCCGAGCATTGCAGACATGGTTGCGCTTGGCGATTCGCTGGCTCCGTTCACTCCGGTGAAGATTGTTTGTAATATTGGCGCGGAACTGGCGCGCGCGATTCGCGAACGGTCGGTGGACTGGCCGGGCGTGGCAGTGGAGATTGAGCCGGTGCGCGACTATCCCACTGGCTCGCTGACGGCGAATGTTGTCGGCTTTCTGGGTCCGATTCCCGCTTCGCTGAAAGATACGTATGAGGAGAAGGGGTATATTGCCAACCGCGATAAGATCGGCTATGCCGGTATCGAAACTTCGATGGACGATGTTTTGATGGGACGCAATGGGTTGCGCGTTGTTCAGGTGGATGTGGCGGGCGAAGAGTTGCGCAACCTTGAGCCGCCGCTCGAACCTCGTTCGGGACTCAACATCGTAACCACGATAGATACGCGGCTGCAACAAGTGACTGAAGCCACGCTTAAGGACGAGATTGACATTTGGAACGATTGGTTTAATGAACTTCGCATTTCAAGCGGGGTTGTGATCGCTATGAATCCTAAGACGGGCGAAGTGCTTGCGATGGTTTCTTACCCGTCGTATGAAAATAACCGTTTTGCCCGTTTTATCCCCAGTTATTACTATGATCAGTTGGCGCAAGACCCGCGTCATCCGCTTGTGAACAACGCGATCTCGGCGGAGTTGGCGCCCGGTTCGACATTTAAACTTTCGACGGCAACCGGCGCGATCAACGAAGGCGTGATCAAGCTGGGTCAAATTGTGCAGACGCCCGGTCGTCTGTTGCTATGCGAGCAGTTCTCGCCAAACGATCCGTGTATCGAAGGGCGAAATATGCGCCCATTTGTAGATTGGGTGTACGAACGCGATGGCGTTATCAACGAAGCCGGCTTTGGCTCGCTGGATTTTTTACACTGTATTGCCTATTCGAGCAACGTATGCTTTTACAAATTGGGCGGCGGCTATAAAGATGAAATCGCCGAAGGACTGGGCATCTTCCGCTTGGGCGAATATGCGCACGCGCTTGGGTACGGAGCGCGTTCCGGTATTCAACTTCCGGGCGAGGAAGACGGCTTGGTGCCTTCTCCGCAATGGAAACGCATTAACACAGGAGAGAATTGGTCTACTGGCGACACCTATATTGCCAGCGTGGGGCAGGGCTATGTGCTCAGCACTCCCTTGCAAGTGTTGATGTCTGGAGCGATGGTCGCTAATTATGGAAAGTTAATGCAGCCGACCGTAATTCGCGAAATACAAGACGACGAAGGACGCGTTATTCCCGTCTGGTTCGATCCGAATACATTCAGCTTGTATAGGGCTTACGATCTAGCCGGCGAAGACGGCAGAATGGGGCGCGTTTGGGTCAATCTGGCTGATGAGACTGAGACCTATTCTTTGCCGCCGCCGGATAGCTATCAGATATCGCCGTTCACGCCCACAATGAAATGGGACGCGACCGTCGAACCGTTGATTCGAGAATGGAGTTGCGATGCAGGCTATTGCGACCCGACCGGCAACGTCAAGACGATTCAGCCATCTTCGATTGAAGCGGTGCGGAATGGCACGCGGCTGGCTGTGACTTCGAATCCGCTGGGCACATTGTATAGAGTTTTTAACGAACTCTTCCCGTTGCCGGTGGCGGCGGCTGGCAAGACTGGCACAGCCGAATACTGCGACGATGTGGCGCGCGCCTTACAAAAGTGCGATTTTGGCAAATGGCCCACGCACGCATGGACGCTGGCGTACGCGCCCTTTGAAGACCCCGAGATCGCTGTG
Organism: Anaerolineaceae bacterium; assembly: GCA_022181005.1. Classification (GTDB taxonomy): domain Bacteria; phylum Chloroflexota; class Anaerolineae; order Anaerolineales; family Villigracilaceae; genus Defluviilinea. The sequence continues at coordinate 2,661 of BQMV01000150.1, forward strand.
CTGGCTTTTGCTTATAACGGCGGCGAAGGCGGCTCTGTCGCCGCTCCGATTGTGGCGCGCGTGATGCAGGCGTACTTTGAACTGAAAGCCATTGATTTAGCGCAGGGCGGCGAATAGAGAGCCACTGAGAACTTCATGCTATAATCGCGCCAGTTGTATACATGGAAGAGACAAGAGCGTTAGTTCAGATTAAAGGTTTGCGCGACGGCTTGTTGGCTTCGCTCGACGACGCTTCGTGGGAAGAACAGCGCGCCGCCTTGCTTGCTCAGGTGGACGACAACCCAGCCTTCTTCCACGGCGCGCGCCTTGCGCTTGAAGTCGCTTCGCAAATTCTACACGTTAATGAGTTAGTGGAACTGCGCGATCAACTTTCCGAACGCAATATCTTCCTCTGGGCGGTAATCGGCGAATCGCCTACCACCGAGCAGACAGCGCAACTATTGGGGCTTGCCACGCGGATCTCGAAGCCGCGACCCGAAGAAATGCGGCAAGTTCGCGTGGAAAACCTAGGCGAAGAGACTGCGCTATTCTTAAATCGGACGTTGCGCTCAGGCACACGAGTCGAATTCTCGGGGCATGTGATCGTTTTAGGCGATGTCAACCCGGGCGCGGAGATTGTTGCGGAAGGAAATGTCCTTGTCTGGGGCAAATTGCGCGGAGCGGTTCACGCCGGCTCGAACGGCGATACAACAGCCGTCGTTTGCGCGCTTGATCTATCGCCCACGCGGTTGCAAATTGCCGGCGAGACGACGATGCCCTCGCTTGACTCGCAGCGAACGCCCAACCCTGAGACGGCGCGCATCAACGAACACGGGAAATTACAATCTGAGACCTGGTCTCCTGACCGCTAATCTATATCAGGACTATTGAATGGCCGCTAAAGTTATCACAATTACATCGGGGAAAGGCGGAGTTGGAAAGACGACCGCCGTCGCTAATCTTGCTGTTGCGCTTGCATTGGAAGGCTCAAAGGTCGTTTGCATTGACGGCGATATCGGCTTGCGGAATCTCGATGTTATCTTGGGGCTCGAGAATCGAATCGTGTACGACATCGTTGATGTGATCGAAGGGCGCTGTCGCTTAAAGCAAGCAATGATTCGCGATAAGAAACTCCCTGAGTTGTATTTAATCCCCGCCGCACAAACGCGCGATAAAAATGCGATCTCTGCCAGCGAAATGATCCGCTTGGTAAAAGATTTGCGCTCGGAGTGCGATTTCGTGTTGATCGATTCGCCGGCTGGCATTGAGCGCGGGTTCCGCAATGCGATCGCGGGAGCGGATCGCGTGCTTGTGGTGACCAACCCGGAAATCAGCGCAGTGCGCGACGCAGATCGCGTCATCGGCATTCTCGAATCGGAAGAGAAGGGACCCGCAGCGTTGATTCTCAACCGATTAAATCCGACGTTAGTCAAAAGCAAAGATATGCTTTCGCCCGAAGATGTGCTTGATTTGCTCGCGATTGAATTGATTGGCATTGTGCCTGAAGACGAGAATGTGATCATCGCTTCGAATCGCGGCGCGCCAGTGGCGTACGAACCGAAGAGCAGGGCGGGGCAGGCGTTCCGCAATATCGCTAAACGCCTGCGAGGCGAGACTGTTCCCTTCCTTGATCTTGACGCGCAAAGCGGCTTGTGGAATCGTCTGCAGCGTTTGACGGGGAGGAAGTAATATGAACTTCTTTGATCGCTTGTTTGGAAATAAAGCCAGCGCCAACAGCGCCAAAGAACGCTTGCAGCTTGTGCTGGTGCACGATCGCACCGACTTGACCCCGGCGGAGTTCGATTCGCTCCGGGACGATCTTATCGCTGTCATTAGTCGTCATGTTGATGTGGATGAACAAGCCATACAGATCGGCGTCGAACACGATGGACGCTCGCAGCGACTGGTGGCGGACATTCCGTTAAAGCCTACGCGACGGAAGAAGACGCGCAAGACAAGGTAGTGTATTGTTTTTGAGCGTGTAGAGCGGGTGCGCTTTGTAAGATTCCCACATATGTTACGCAATATTTCATGGCGATACTTCGACTTCTGGCTGCTGGGCGCGGTTGTGTTTGCCGTGGCTTTCGGCACGACGATGATTCGCTCCGCGGTGGCGGGCAACGAGGTTTTACTCCCGCTGGTCAACCGGCAAATCTACTTTGCGTTGGCGGGCATTATATTGATCTTCATTGTCGGCGCGATCGACTATCGCTACTGGATGGCTCTCCACCGTTTGATGTATATTGCGATCCTTATTGCCTTGTTGACGCTGACGGGCTTCGGTCAGACGGCGTTCGGCGCGCAACGTTGGTTTCAAGTCGGCGTGCTGTTTCTTCAACCGACGGAATTTGCAAAGATCGTCGCCATCCTTGTTTTAGCGCGCTATTTTCAAGCCACGCAAGACAGACCGCGCGATCTACGTTGGTTAATTGGCGCGGGGGCGTGGGCGTCTGGCATTATCTTGTTGATCTTGCTTCAGCCGAATTTGAGCAACGTAGTGGTGCTGAGCGTAATCTTAGGCGCATTGTTATGGTTCAATGGGCTGCAGGTTAAGCATGTGCTTGTTTTTGGCGCAATCGGTTCTCTTGTGTTCGCAAGCGTCGTGGTATTAACCTATTACAACATTCGCATTCCATTCATGCAAGAGTACCAGCAAGATCGCATTGCGAACTTTATTTTGCCCGATCCTAACGCGACTTTTGGCGCGACGTATAATGTTCAGCAGGCATTGATCGCGATCGGCTCCGGCGGAGCCCTTGGACAGGGGTACGGTCACGGTACGCAGACGCAATTACGTTTTCTCAAAGTCCGTCATACCGACTTTATTTTTTCGGCGATTTCGGAGGAATTTGGCTTTGCCGGCGCTGCGCTGGCGCTTATAATCATCGTAGTTATCGCTTGGCGTTGTATGCGCGCGGCGCAAAAAGCGCGCGATGTCGCTGGGATGACGATTGCGTATGGCGTTGCAACGCTGATTTTCTTTCAAGGCATGGTCAATATTGGAGTAAACTTGAATATTGTGCCGGTCTCGGGGTTGCCGTTGCCTTTCTTTAGTTACGGCGGGAGCGGGTTGACTTCGTTAATGTTAAGCGTCGGACTCGTAGAGAGCGTCGCTATGCGGATCCGACAATTGGAATTTTAAGAATATCGGGAGATTCTATTTGAAACCAGCACGCACGCGAATGGCGCCGTCGCCAACAGGACGATTCCACTTGGGGAGCGCCCGCACTGCCCTCTTTGATTATTTACTTGCGCGGCAAACTGGCGGGCAGTTTATTTTGCGTCTTGAAGATACGGATCAAAAACGATTCGTGCCCGGTTCGGAAGAGGAGATTGTGCGCAGCCTCGACTGGCTGGGGATTACGCCCGATGAAAGCCCGTTGCGCGGCGGAAAATTCGGACCTTATCGTCAGACAGAAAGACGCGAACTGTATCATCAGCGCGCGAACGAACTGGTTCAAAAAGGATGCGCTTATCCGTGTTTCTGTTCGCCTGAAAGACTCGAACGGTCGCGTAAAGAGCAGGAAGCGCGAAAGGTAGATCGCGTTCGCTATGACGGTTTATGCCGCGCACTCGATCCCGATGAAGCGGCGAGGCGAGTTGCGAGCGGGGAGAAATATGTGATTCGATTTAAGATGCCGCAAGAAGGCGCGACCGTCGCCCACGATCATTTGCGGGGAGATATTGTCACCGAGAATAAGTATCTTGACGATTGGATCATTATGAAGTCGGACGGACTTCCTACCTACCATCTCGCCGCAATGGTGGATGATCATGAAATGGAGATCACGCATGTGCTGCGCGGTTCGGAATGGCTGGCGACCTTTCCATTGCATGTGAATATCGTTCGCGCTTTCGGGTGGGGCGAACCTGTGTGGGCGCATCTTTCGGTGTTCCTCAAGCCGAGCGGGAAAGGCAAGATGAGCAAACGCGAGTCGGCACAGGCATTGAAAGATGGACATTCCATTTTTGTAGACGATCTAAAAGATTTGGGATACACGCCTGAAGGCGCGTTGAATTGGATCGCGTTGATGGGTTGGGGCGTCGCTGAAGACGATGTGATGTCTCTCGACCAAATGATTGAGCGTTTTAATGTTGACACTTTGACTCCTTCGCCGGCGGCGATCAACTTTCAGCGTCTGGATTATTTCAATGGAGCGCATATCCGTTTGTTGTCGAACGCCGATCTTGCGGCGCGCATTAAGCCATTTTTCGTCGCGGCGGGCTTGTCTGTTGAAGATGACATGCCGCTTAAAATTGTGCCGCTGATTCGCGAACGTCTCGTCACATTGGATGATTGTTTGGCGTTTGCCGGCTTTTTCTTCAAAGAAGACGTGTTGCCGAATCCGACGGATTTGATCGCAAAAGGACTTGAAGCGAAACAGTCGGCTGAGATTGCCGGAAAATGCATGGAAATTCTATCCGCATTGCCCGATCTATCGCACCAAAACGTTGAAGCGCCGATGCGCGCCTATGTAGAATCGTCCGGGCTAAGCGCGAATCAAATCTTCGGCGTGTTGCGCGTGGCGGTGACCGGGCAGAAGGTCAGCCCGCCGCTCTTTGAAAGCATGGAGATCATAGGACGCGAGAAATCCTTGAGGCGATTGCGAAACGCAATTGAAATTTTGGAACATTTATAATTGGGCGTTTCCTGATATACTGTCAGCGCATACTCTATAATTTTGAAAGGAATTTTTCACATGGCTTCAAAAACANNGGTGCGTCGCGCGTATATGCGCACGGACTTTCGTTAGCCGCACAGGAACTTCAAGCGCAGAAATCTCTCAATGCGGACAATGCGATGACGCTTGTGCAGGCGTTGCTTGGCGGAAGTCAGCTGCCGAAAAAACAGTCTGGGGGCGCGGACCTCCTCGGCTCGCTTCTCGGCGCGGCGATCCAGACGCAACAGCCTCAGCACCAAACACAGCAAAACGCCGGCTTCGACGTACGCGACTTGCTCAACGCT
>BQMV01000151.1 GCA_022181005.1 Anaerolineaceae bacterium
CAAGGGAGTACGCGAGGTACTCAGCCAAAGTCAGCGACGCGCGCGGGGTGACGATCCGCTCGACTGGAGGATCATCCGCCAGATTCAAGAACATTGCCACGCGGGTCAACGCTCCGCTTTCGGTGAACGAGCGTCGGAAATAATCCGCTACGTCGTTTTTGACGCCCATGGCTGCGAACACGATCGCGAATTCTTCGCCCTCGGTATGCGGCGCGCCAGCGACCTTGCCAAGCGTCGCCTGACGTACAATCTGCGCCGCAAGTTGATCGTGCGGCATACCCGCTCCAGAGAATAACGGCAGTTTCTGTCCACGCAACAGCGTGTTCACGCCGTCAATCGTGGAAATACCGGTCTGGATGTAGTCGCGCGGATAGATGCGCGCCGTCGGGTTGATCGGCTGTCCGTTTACGTCGCGATAGACGTCCGTCAACGGCTCGGGACCGCCGTCAATCGGGTTGCCCAAACCGTCGAAGATGCGTCCAAGCATTTCTTCGGCAACGGGCATATGAAGCGTGTTGCCAAGGAAACGCACGCGCGTGCCGTCAATCGAAAGACCCGTAGAGCCAGCAAATACTTGCACAACAGCAAAGCCTTCGCCCACCTCCAGCACGCGTCCGCGACGGAGATCGCCGCGCGAATCCTCGATTTCTACCACTTCGTCGTAACTAACGTTTGACGCGCCTTCGACGACCATGATCGGTCCTTCGATGCGCCCAACGCCGACGACTTCTTGACCGCCTAAAACTGTTACATCGCTCATTATCTATACTCCGCATCTAATTGACTCATCTGCTCGTCAATCGCTTTCTGGATGTCATCGAGTTTATGAATTTCTTCATTGGTCACAGATGATTTCGCGCGGATGATCGTATCTACGACCGGCAGGTCGTGGATGAGGTTGATCGGTGCGCCGCGGCGCACGACAGCCATGCCGCGCTCATGGAAGTACAGCACCATTTCCAAAAGGCGAATTTGTTTTTCGATGGAAGAGTAGGCGTCTACCGCGTCGGTAGCGTTCTGTTGCAAAATGCCTTCGCGAATCAGACGGCTTGTCTCCAAGATCATGCGTTCCGTATAGGGCAAGGCGTCCGGCCCGACCAGCTTGACGATCTGCGAAAGACGCGCTTCTTCGCTCAACAATTCCATCGCTTTGTTGCGCATTTCCAGCCAGTCTTTGCCGACCTTCTCGCGCCACCAGCCGCTAACGTCTTCGATATATTCGCTGTACGAATCTAACCAGTTGATGGCGGGGAAGTGACGCGCCGACGCAAGCGATTTATCTAACGCCCAGAAGCAACGAATATAACGTTTGGTGTGCTGCGTAACCGGCTCGGAGAAGTCGCCGCCCGGAGGCGAAACCGCGCCTACGATGGAGACCGATCCTTGCGTGCCGTTCAGATTGTCCACGAAGCCGGCGCGCTCGTAAAACTCCGCAAGACGACCGGCAAGGTAAGCGGGGTAACCTTCCTCGGCGGGCATTTCTTCGAGGCGCCCCGAAACTTCGCGCAATGCTTCCGCCCAGCGAGAGGTTGAATCTGCCATGAGCGCGACGTGGTAGCCCATATCGCGGTAGTATTCGGCGATCGTGATGCCGGTGTAAATGCTCGCTTCGCGCGCCGCCACCGGCATGTTCGAAGTGTTCGCAATCAGCACAGTGCGCTCCATCAAAGGGCGATTCGAACGCGGGTCTACAAGGTGCGGAAACTCTTGCAACACTTCGGTCATTTCGTTGCCGCGCTCGCCGCATCCGATATATACGATAATATCCGCGTCTGCCCACTTAGCAATGCTATGCTGGGTGACAGTTTTACCGGAGCCAAAGGGGCCAGGGATGCCCGCCGCGCCGCCCTTCGCCACCGGGAAAAAAGTGTCCAAAATGCGTTGTCCGGTAATCAACGGAACGTTCGCGCCGCGACGACCCACAAACGGGCGCGCCCGACGAACGGGCCAACGCTGCAACATGGTGACTGGTTTTTCTTCTTTGCCTATCTTGATTTTGGCGACTATATCGTTGATCGTATATTCGCCCGCCGAAGCGATCCAAGTCAGCGTGCCGGCGTCATCAGGGTGAACCATGACGCGATGCTCAAAGGTGTCCGTCTCCATAACTACGCCGAGAACGGCTCCGCCCTTCACGGCGTCGCCCACGTTGGCTTTCGGCGTAAAGGACCATTTCTTCTCGCGGCTAATTGAATCAAACCGCGCGCCGCGAGTGATAAACGAACCTTCCGCTTGCTCGATTAAAGGCAACGGACGTTGTACGCCGTCATAAATAGATTGGAGCAAGCCCGGCCCTAATTCAACAGAGAGAGGCAAGCCGGTGCCGTAAATCGGCGCGCCGGGCTGCATGCCCGCTGTCTCTTCATACACTTGCACGGTCATCTGGTCGCCATTGAGACCGATGACCTCGCCCACAAGTCGTTCGGCGCCCACTTCGACAAGTTCCAACATGCCGACGTTGCGCGAACCGCGGGCGCGGACAACGGGTCCGCTGATCCAGATAATTTTTCCTACTTCGTTACTCATGCCGATTCTCCCATCAACACTTTATAGACCGAGGAGCGAAGCGCGCCTTGCAAGCGATGTAAGCGCGTCTCAAGCGTGTTGTCATAGTGGAGTTTGCCGTTTGCCGCTTCTACGACCACGCCAGAGCCTTCCGTCAGTCCGCCAGCGATCGTAAATTCGCCTTTCAAGTCTTTCGCAATCTCATCTAACGCGCCTTTCTTGAGCGCCGCTTGCGTCGCGGCGTCGGCTCGAATTTCAGCCTTATCCACGCGCAATTGCGACAACGCTTCTCGCGCCAATAAAGCCGCAATTTTCTCATAGTCGGCTCGTTTTACAACGTCGCCAAGTTGTTTCTTCGCCTCTTCAAAAACGCCATCCAGCAGTTTCTCGCGATGTTCCAACTGCGAAGAGCGCGCCTTCAATTGCGCCGTCGCCATTGCCTGACTGCGAAGCCGTTCAGCGTCCTGCTGGGCGCGTTCTAGAATCGTCTTACGCTCTTCAGCCGCCTGCGCTTGCGCGCGTTTATAAACGGTTTCGGCTTTTTCTTTGGCTTCTACCTGCAACTGTTCAGCGTCTTCGCGGGCTTCCGTAAGGATCGCCCTCTCAAGCATTTCAATATTTTCCGCTTCAGATTTCATATCTTGACAATCCAATCTCTAGTATCGCTCGCCGTTCAGCCGCGCCTCCTCGAAAGCGTACGCGGCGTTGACGGAGCGCGAGGTCATAACTTGATGCCAATTGCACGAAGCACGATGTCGCCAAGCGAAGCTTGGCCCTCTGGAACGCCGCCGCGCGAGGGAATCTCCACTACCAGCGGAATCGTGCTGCGCAGTTTAAGGTGTTCCATACGCGCCGGGATCAACTCAGCCACATCTTGCGTCACAAGAACGATGCCCACATCTTTGGCAGATTGCGCCTCGTCCAGGGCTTGATTCACTTCGTCGGCGGTCGCAGCGACTCTGCCGCCAACGCCCGCCAGCGAGAATCCCAGCACCGCGTCAGGGTGACCGATTACCAGAACCTTCATGCAAATTTCCTTTACGCCTTACGGCATGATGAGGAAGGAGATGATCAAGCCGTAGATCGCGATGCCTTCAGCGAGGCCTACGAAGATCAACGCGCGACCGAACGACTCGGGTTTTTCCGCCGTCGCGCCAACCGCTGCCGCGCCAGAGCTGCCGACCGCGATACCCGCGCCGATACAAGCTAAACCTGTCGAAAGCGCCGCTGCAAGCGTAGCGTATTGATCAGCCACAACTTCTTGCGCCGCTCCAGCCGCGAAAGCCGATGAGGGAGAAGCCAGCCACATGAGGGCAAGTCCGCCAGCCATCAAGCCAACGATAAAGTTGAAAGCGTTAAAACCAGTGATCATGCGCGAGACTGCCTGCGACGGGCTGGCTTTTCCGTTTTGAATCACATAAATTACCGCCGGTACGACCGGAACCAAACCAACTAAAACAGCAAAGACTAAGAACATTGTTTATCTCCTTATGAATGTAACATTTTGATAGTATTCAATCTTCGTGCGCGTTCTCTATAATGTTGTAATTGCTTCTCTCCGGCTCACGCCTCCTCTTGAGAGGGGTTCAGCCGCAATGGCTCGAAGCGCATGCCTCCGCCATGGAAGAACTTGCCCAAAATTTCGTAGTAGTGCAAACGCATCGTCTGGATGTATACGATCAAGCCCTCAAAGCCGGTGATGAAAATATTTCCGATAATGATAGTGACCCAGAACCCGATCGTCGGCTCTGTGCCAGCCAACGAGAAGATCGCCAAACTCAAGCCGCCGTGCGCCACCGCGAACGCGCCCACACGCACAAAAGACAGCGTGTTGGAAAGCATGCTGATCGCGCCTTCAAATAGATCCATGAATGCCTGAACGAAGAACATCGCGCCGCCATCCAACAGAGGACGATGCCCTTCCACGATATTGCGAAATAGACCGTTAAGCATCACGCCGACGGCGAAGATGGGCGTGAGAATGCCGAATGGAAGCGGAAGCCGGCTGATGGCTGCGGCAAGTTTCGGCGCGATAGGCGTAGAGCCCAGCAGGCTGTTGAGGATGGTCAAGAAACACAAGTAGAAACCGATCGCGACAACGCCGGTATGACCAAACCAGAAGTGCGCCCAATCTTTCGCGCGCGCCGCATTGAATAGGCTCAACAGGTAACTAAACAGCAGAATAACAATGCCAGCGTCAATCGCAAGCCCCAAGATTGTCAGAATATCGTTAACCGGGCTGATCCAAAGAGGTTCGAAATGGAATCCTAAATATTCTTGAATATGATGACCTTCAAACCCGAAGATGCTGCCATACAGCGCGCCAAACACCGAAGCGAAGAAACCGCAGTAGACGAGCAATAAGCCGATACTTTGCAAACCTTTCATAAAGATGCGCTTGTGCGCCAGCGCGCCTACGAGCATCATCAAAAGTCCTTGTCCCAAATCACCAAACATCGCGCCATACAGGATCGGGAAAGTCAACATTACCATAAAGGTCGGGTCGAGTTCGCCGTAGCCCGGACGCCCATACGTCGTGATCAATTCTTGAATAGGCTTCAGCCATTTATTATTCGTCAACGCGACCGGAACGTTCGCGCTGTGCGCGGTGCGCTCTGTCGGCATGGTCTCGATTAGAATTTCTTTTGAAGCGGCTTTAAGCCGTTCGGTCAACGCTTGCAATTCCGCGGTCGGAACCCAGCCTACGACTACATATGTGTGCCGCAACTGCCCGAAGCGGGCGATCGCATCTGCCATCAAACGGCTGACGTGGACGTCCCACCACAACTTCTGCAATTCGGCGTTATGCGCGCCGCCCAATTTTTTCAACTGCGCTTCTAATCCAAAAATCGCTTGCTTTGAAGTTTCGATCGCCTTGCGCGTCTTTGCCGCGATCTCTTCCGGCGTTCCGATAAATTCTTCCGGCAGAGTAAGCGGGTTAAGGTAAGCGCTTTTCGCCGCGCGGTCGAGAACGTCGTACGCGCTGCGCGGACCAAGCAACCAAACTACCGGCTTTTGCGAATCTTCCTTTAACGTGAAGAAGACATGCGGCACACGCGCAAGGCTCGTTTCAAGACGGCTCATCTGCGCGGCGGGCATCACGCCCAAAATAGAATATAAATGCTCCGACTTGCTCAACGCGCCCACTTCAACATTAACGTCTGAAATCGGTTCGATCTGCCGCAACTGGCTCTCAAGCAATTCCATCCGCTTCTTCTCAGCAAGCAACCGTTCGCCAACTTCTTTCACCTCTCCCTCAATGCGATCTATATCCGCGTGAGCGGCGCCGAGGTCAATGATCGTGTCAAAATCTGATGCGCTTCGCTGTTGTTCTTCAAGCCCTAGCGTGTGCATCGTCGCTTGAATGCGGCGTTCAAGCGCGGAATAGTTCGCTGCTTTCTCTTGCCAAGCGTTCGGTCCCAGGCTTTCGATCCCGAGGTAAGCGCTGTCCACCTGATGGAAAACTCCGCGCCCGCTTAACGCCTTTGTCGCCGTTACAAGATCTTTGGACGGGATAATCAGCTCTACTTCGGTCATCTCTCTTGGAAAAAACATTTTATCTCCATTAATTCTGTAATGCAGTTTTCAACAGCGCCGAATGAAGTTCTTCGTCGGAAATATCGGACGATTTCGCTTCGATCAGCGCGATCAAGTCTTGAATTTCAAGGTCGCTCAGAATGAGGAACGCCAAGGGAAGGCCAACATGAAACGGATTGCCGATAAACGCCGCGGCGCACTGTTGAATCACCTGACGTTTAATCTGAACTTCCAACTTGGGCAAGCCGGTATGCGGTTTTTCCAACAGGGCTGCTACGTCTGGGATCGTCGGGAAGATGCGCGAAATAACCGCCGCCGCATCTGCGCCCGCCGCAATTGCGCGGATGTCGTCATCGTGCGCGCGAAAGCCAAACGGAAGCGTATAGTTGATCAATTCTTCTTCTGAAAGTTTATGATAAATTTTATAGCGCGCCGTCCACATCAAGTTGTTCATATCCAGCAACGAACCAATGATCTTCGTGGCGGCTTCGCGGTCTAACCCCTTGAGTTTCCGCGCTTCCGTCCATAGGCGGCGCCAATAATCCAAATCCAACGCAACTTCAATAGGGAATAAATTCTGCTCAGCCGAGAAACGCCGTAAAGCGAATGAAACCGCCGATTCGTACGGCGTGCCTTTCAGCAGCTCTACCGCTGAAGCGACGCTGCCCGACTCGACCATCGCCTGCGCCGGCAAAGTGGAGAATGAGCCGAACGGAAACAACACTTCGCGCACGCGATCCCACGGGGCTTCATCTGCATTCCACGAAGAAGAAACAGTAACGATGCTGCGAAGCACAGCCTTTAAGTTGCCCAATTCAAAAGAACGGTATAACTGCCGAATCAACGGGCGCGCCTGAGTAGGCGACATTTGCACGACGCTCGCATAGGTGTCCGCCAGCCGTCGTTTAATCTGTTGCACAGCGCGACGCGGCGTCAATTCATTGTCTTTCAGCGCGGAAAGATACGGACCGTATTGCGTATGCTTGAGCGCGCTAAGCAACGATGAAAAATCGGGTGATTCGCTTAACCGGGAAATATCTTGCGGGGTAAGTAAATTAGAATACATCGCCCGCACTTTGGCGCTGATTGCCGCGTACCCTGAAACGCCTCCAGCCATAATTACGCCTTACCGAGGACGCGGTCCAACACGTAGGCGACAGCTTTATCGAAATTCTTTTTGGCGAGCGCGTCAAATTCGTCTGATTTCGCGCTGACGTTCGCCAGCACTTCTTTCGAGCGGTCTTCCGACTGTACAGCCGCAACGACTCGGCGCGCCTCTTCTTGGGCTTCCGAACGCGCGCGCGCCAGCATCGCCTGCGCTTCTTGCTCTGCCCTCACTGGAATTTCCTGCGCGTTACGCTTCGCCTTATCCTGAAGTTCCTGCGCTTGTTTTTCGATCTCAAGGACTTTCCGAATGTTCTTCTCGTTCATTT
>BQMV01000152.1 GCA_022181005.1 Anaerolineaceae bacterium
CGTCGTTTCGCAGTTGGTGCGCTCTCCGGGCGTGGATGTCGAAGCGACGGTAGATCGCGCGACAGGGCGTTAGCTTGCCATGTCCAAACTGATTCCCGATCGCGGCGCGTGGATGGAATTCGAAACCCGCAAATCGGATTATATTATTTTGAAGTTCAATCGTAAGCGCACAGTGCCGATTACGGTATTTTTGCGCGCGATGGCGGCGGTGGACGATGGAACAAAAGATTCGCCGCTGAAACTCGGAACCGATGAAGAATTGATGTCGCTGTTTCAGGATGTGGACAATAATCCCGAACGCATGTATATCGCTTCTACATTGAAGCAAGAACCCGAATGGGTCTTGACCGGCTCAATGACCATCGCTCAAGCCGCGTTGATTGAGTTTTTCAAGAAGATGCGCCCGGGCGACCCCGCTACGCTGGACAACGCCCGTCAATTCCTTGAAGAGCAATTGTTCGATCAGCGCCATTACGATCTTGAGCGAGTGGGACGCTATAAATTAAATCAAAAGCTCGACCTAGGCATTCCAATTCCGCATCGTACGGTGACAAAGAACGATGTGATTCGCCTATTACGCCGCATGATTCAGATCAACAACGGCGTCGAGCCGCCCGATGATATTGATCATCTCGGCAACCGCCGCGTGAAGACAGTGGGCGAGTTGATTCAAAATAAATTGCGCATCGGTTTGCGCCGTATGGAGCGCGTGATTAAGGAGCGCATGTCTATCCGCGACCAAGAGCAGTTGTCGCCGGTGACTTTGGTGAATATCCGCCCGGTGGTGGCGGCGTTGCGCGAGTTCTTCGGTTCGTCGCAGCTTTCGCAATTTATGGATCAGACGAATCCGCTGGCTGAACTTCGTCACAAGCGAACCCTTTCAGCGCTGGGGCCGGGCGGTCTGCGCCGCGAACGGGCGGGCTTCGATGTGCGCGACGTGCATCACTCGCATTATGGGCGCATCTGTCCGATCGAAACGCCTGAAGGACCGAACATCGGCTTGATCGGGCGTTTGGCTTCGTTTGCGCGCGTTAATGAATACGGCTTTATCGAAACGCCCTATCGCAAAGTTTTCCGCGTGATGGAAGCGGACGATGAACGCTTGGTAGGGCGCACGCTGCGCGAGAAGATCGTTGATCCAAAGACAAACGAGATCGTTTATGAAGCGGGCGAAACGATTGACGGCAAAATGGCAAAACGACTCGCCAAATTGAATGCGCCGGTGGCGATCGTTCCTTATGTTTCCGATCAATACGATTACCTTTCCGCCGATGCGGAGGATAAATATGTCATCGCGCAGGCGAATGCCCCGCTGACCGATAAGAGAGAATTTTTGCGCGACCGCGTTTCCAGCCGCTACCATTCCGGCTTTATCTTCTCGACGGCGGGCTCGGTAGATTACATGGACGTCGCTCCGCACCAAGTGGTGGGCATCAGCGCCGCGCTTATCCCGTTCCTCGAACATGACGACGCAAATCGCGCGTTGATGGGCGCGAATATGCAGACGCAGGCGGTCCCGCTGATTAGCCCGGAAGTTCCATTAGTTTCGACCGGTATGGAACATTACGCTGCTTTAGATTCGGGGCAGGTCGTCGTGGCAGAAGCCGATGGCGAAGTGACGTCGGTGACGGGGAATCTGATCACGGTCCGCGAACGAGGCGGAACGATGCACCCGTATCCGCTGCGCAAATATCAACGCTCCAATCAATCCACATGCATTGATCAACGCCCGGCGGTTGTTAAAGGACAAAAGGTTAAGAAAGGCGATATTATCGCCGATTCATCGTCTACCGAAGGCGGACAATTGGCGTTGGGTCAAAATGCCGTGGTTGCTTTCCTTTCGTGGGAAGGCGGCAACTTTGAAGACGCGATCTTGATTTCTGAACGACTCGTACAAGACGATCGCTTTACTTCCGTGCATATTGAGAAACATGAAGTTGAAGCGCGCGATACAAAACTAGGACCGGAAGAAATCACGCGAGACATTCCGAACGTGGGCGAAGATGCGATTAAAGATTTGGATGAGAATGGCATCATTCGCGTCGGCGCGGAAGTGGGACCGAACGATATCCTAGTGGGTAAGATCACGCCGAAGGGCGAGAAAGAACTCACGCCGGAGGAGCGTCTTTTGCGCGCTATCTTCGGCGAAAAATCGCGCGATGTGAAAGACACGTCGTTGCGGATGCCGCACGGCGAACGCGGCAAAGTCGTTGATGTAAAAGTATTTACTCGCGAAGAAAATTCCGACCTTTCCGCAGGCGTAGAGATGATGGTGCGCGTTTCTGTAGCGCAGCGCCGTAAATTGACTGCCGGCGACAAGATGGCGGGACGGCACGGCAATAAAGGCGTAGTTTCAAAGGTGGTTCCGGTGGAGGATATGCCCTTCCTGGAAGACGGCACGCCGATTGATATGATCTTGAACCCGTTGGGCGTGCCCGGACGTATGAACATCGGGCAAGTGCTCGAAGTTCATCTAGGATGGGCGGCAAAGCGTTTAGGTTTTCGCGCGATTACGCCGGTGTTTGACGGCGCGACGGAATTGGAAATCGAAGCTGAGTTGGCGCGCGCATGGTTGGCGGACGAAGCTTGGAGAGCCGCCGCTTTGAAGGCTTGGGAATGGATCAAAGAAGAAGAATACGACCCCGAATCGATTCAAGACGACGACGAAGTTCGACGCTTGTACTTGGAAGAATGGCTGGGTGCGCGTAAATATGATGTGTACGATCTTGCCGACCCAAAATATGCGCGTTTGGCGACTGCCGCTGAATGGTTGCGCGATCAAGGTTACGACCCCGATACGATCTTCCACCCTGAAGGCGTGAATCCGCGCGACCGCGACGCTTACGATAGCGCGGCGATCAACGCTTGTTTACGTTTGTGGATGGAAGCGAACGGTCAAAACGGGCGCGTAGCGGAAGCGCGCTTAATGGAAGCGGCGCAAGAAGTTACTAATGCGACGGGCAGCCCTATGCCGATCTTGGGCAAACAGGTATTGCGCGACGGTCAAACTGGCAAGCCGTACGATCAACCGGTGACGGTCGGCGTGATGACGGTGTTAAAATTGCATCACCTTGTTGAAGATAAAGTCCACGCTCGTTCGACAGGTCCTTACAGTTTAGTGACTCAGCAGCCGCTGGGCGGTAAGGCGCAGTTTGGCGGTCAGCGCTTCGGCGAGATGGAAGTATGGGCATTGGAAGCGTATGGCGCGGCGTATACCCTGCAAGAAATGCTCACGGTCAAGTCGGACGACGTGCAAGGTCGTGTGAACACTTACGAAGCGATCATTAAGGGCGAAGCGATTGAAGAGCCGAGCATCCCGGCGTCGTTCCGCGTGTTGGTTAAGGAATTGCAATCGCTCGGGTTGGCGGTTGAAGCGGTCAATGAAGGCGGTGAAGTTGTTAAGTTTGGGAAAGATGAAGAAAAGCAACATCCGCCGCGCCTTGATACAGGTTTGCTCGGCATTGGAGACAGCGTTATCGGCAAGAAAAAATCTTGACGATTATATTAAGAGCGTGATAGAATTCCCCTCCGTTGCCGGTTAGAGAAGCGGCGATTGCACCCGCTGAGCATGGCGCCACAAATGAGGCCATCGGTATCATTGTGATGGCCTCGTTTTACGCAAAAAATTATTTATAGAAAGAGAAAGATCGGAGACTGAACGTGCCGACAATTAATCAAATTATTCGTAAAGGACGTAAGAATCAACGGACGAAAAGCAAAGCGCCCGCCTTTCACTTCGTCTTGAACACGTATAAGCAGCGCCGCATTCGACAGGATAAAGGCTCGCCGCAAAAACGCGGAGTGTGCACGGTGGTGCGCACGATTACGCCGAAGAAACCTAACTCGGCGTTGCGTAAGATCGCGCGCGTGCGCCTTACGAACGGAATCGAAGTGACTGCGTACATCCCCGGTGAAAAGCACCAATTGCAGGAACACTCTGTAGTGTTGGTTCGCGGCGGCCGCGTGAAAGATTTGCCGGGCGTTCGTTACCATATTGTGCGCGGTTCTTTAGACACCACTGGGGTCGCCGACCGCAGGCAAGCGCGATCTAAATACGGCGCAAAGCGCCCTAAGTAAACGATGGAGATAATGAAAGATGCGTAGAGCGAAACCTGAAAAACGAGAAACCCTTCCCGACCCTCGCTATAACAGCGCCAACGTGCAGACGATGGTTCAGCATGTGTTGAAGAGCGGCAAGAAAAGCGTTGCGATTGGCTTGGTGTACGATGCAATGGATTTGATTAAGGAACGCACTGAGAAGAGCCCGTTGGAGGTCTTTGACGGCGCGCTGAAGAATGTATCGCCAGCGATGGAAGTGCGCCCGCGGCGCGTAGGCGGGGCTACCTATCAGGTGCCGATGGAGGTATCCTCTGAGCGCCGCACGACGCTGGCGATCCGCTGGTTGCTTGGCGCGGCGCGCGAGCGCTCTGGTAAATCATTTTCCGATAAACTCGCCGGCGAATTGATTGATGCTTTTAATGAAACCGGGGCGGCGATCCGTAAGCGCGATGAAACACATAAAATGGCGGAAGCGAATCGAGCGTTTTCGCATTACCGTATTTAATTATTCTATACATAAGATAAGGCAACGACTAGAGAATGGCTCGCACGCACCCGCTTGAAAAATATCGTAATATAGGAATTATCGCCCATATTGACGCCGGTAAAACGACTACGACCGAGCGTATTATGTTCTATACCGGTAAGACGTATCGTCTCGGTTCAGTGGACGAGGGCAATACCGTAACCGATTGGATGGCGCAAGAACGCGAACGCGGCATTACGATCGTATCTGCCGCGGTATCGGCGGAATGGAAAGGCTATCAACTTAACCTGATCGATACGCCGGGACATATTGACTTCACCGCTGAAGTTCAACGTTCGTTGCGCGTACTGGACGGCGGCGTGGTCGTTTTCGACGCAGTGCAAGGCGTTGAACCTCAGAGTGAAACAGTTTGGCGCCAAGCGGATCGTTATCACGTTCCGCGCATCTGCTTTGTCAATAAGATGGATCGCGTCGGCTCGTCTTATGAGCGGACGATTGAAACGATTGTAGATCGCCTTGGCGCGAACCCGATAGCCATGCAAATTCCAATCGGATTTGAATCGGCGTTTAAAGGCGCGGTTGATCTCCTGACGATGCAAGCGGTCGTTTGGGAAGACGACCTCGGCAAAGACCCGCACGTTATTGAAATTCCCGCAGACATGCGGAAAGATGCTGAGCAAGCCCGCGCAAAAATGGTGGAGAAGATCGCGGAACTCGACGATGAATTGACGATGAAATTCCTTGAGGGGCAAGAAATCAGCGTAGATGAACTGAAGACGGCGTTGCGCCGCGGCGTAATCGCCGTGAAAGCCGCGCCTGTCTTCTGCGGTTCCTCATTGAAAAACAAGGGCGTACAGGTTTTACTGGACGCCGTTGTTGACTATTTGCCTTCTCCTGCCGACAAACCGACCGTTACCGTATCGGTTCCAGACGAACCTGAGAACACATTCGACATCGCCGCGCAAGACGACAGCCCCTTGGGTGCGTTGGTGTTCAAGATCGTTACCGATCCCTATGTGGGCCGACTTGCCTATGTGCGCGTATACTCTGGCGTGTTGAGCCAGGGGCAAACCGTGCAAAATATGACGAAGCGCGGTAAGAAAGAACGAGTCGGGCGTTTGATCCGTATGCATGCCGACCGCCGCGAAGATGTCACTGAGATTCGCGCCGGCGATATTGGTGCGGTGTTGGGTTTCAAAGAAAGTTTTACCGGCGATACGTTATGCGATACGAAAGCCTTTATTCTTGAAACAATTTCCTTCCCAGAGCCGGTGATTTCGATCGCCGTTGAACCGAAGACGACGACCGACCAGGAAAAAATGGGGGAGGCGCTGCGCAAGTTATCCGAAGAAGACCCAACATTGCAAGTAAGTTCCGATGAGGATTCCGGGCAAACCATCCTGCGCGGCATGGGCGAATTGCACCTTGATATTGTAGTAGACCGTTTGTTGCGCGAGTTTAAAGTGCAGGCGAATGTCGGGGCGCCGCGCGTGGCGTTCCGTGAATCGATCACGAAAGCGGTTAAGGAAGTCAATTACAAATACGCCAAGCAGTCCGGCGGCAAAGGTCAATACGGTCATGTTGTATTTTCCCTTGAACCGGGCGAACGTGGAAGCGGCGTGGTGTTTGAAAGTAAGATCGTTGGCGGCGCAATTCCGAAAGAATACATTAATCCGATCGAAAAAGGCGTTCGCGAAGCGGCGGATGGCGGTGTGATCGCCGGCTATCCGGTTGTGGATGTGAAAGTCACCCTATTCGACGGCTCTTTCCATGAAGTCGACTCGAGCGAGATGGCGTTTAAGATGGCGGCGATTTTGGGCTTCAAAGAAGGCGTGCAAAAAGGAAATCCAATTTTGCTTGAGCCGATGATGAAGGTCGAAGTCGTTGTGCCGGAAGAATATCTCGGCGACGTGATGGGACAGATCAACAGCCGCCGCGGCTTAATTCAAGGCATGGAAGTCCGTTTAGGAAACGCTCAGGCTGTGCGCGCGATGGTGCCGCTGGCTGAGATGTTTGGTTATGCAACTCAGCTGCGTTCCGCTACGCAAGGGCGCGGCGTATTCAATATGGAATTTGACCACTATGCGCCTGTCGCAAAATCAGTGGCGGAAGAAATTTTAAAAGTTTAATTTCGTTAATCATTAGAAGGAGATTCTTATGGCGAAGGAAAAATATGATCGCAGCAAACCGCACCTCAACGTAGGGACGATGGGGCACATTGACCACGGCAAGACGACGTTGACGGCGGCGATCACGAAAGTGGCGGGTCTGATGGGCTCGGGCGAATTCAAAGCGTACGACCAAATTGACAACGCCCCGGAAGAAAAAGCGCGCGGGATCACGATCAACATCTCGCACGTGGAATACCAGACGGAGAAGCGGCACTACGCGCACGTAGACATGCCGGGGCACCGCGACTACATCAA
>BQMV01000153.1 GCA_022181005.1 Anaerolineaceae bacterium
GACGCGCTGGCGATCGAAGTAGGCGGATAGACCGATTGTCAGCGCGGTAACGGCAATAAAAAAGGACGCGTTGCGAGCGTCCTTTTTTGTCGAGTTAGGCGGCAGCCTTTTTGCGTTTGAACCAATTTTCCCATTCGCGATTTTCCCAAACGACGAGGAAGGGCGCAGCGTTGAAAATGGAGGAGTATGTGCCGCTGAAGATACCGATCAGCAGGATGATCACAAAGTGGCGGATCGTATCTCCGCCGAAGAGAACGAGCGCTACCAGCGTGAAGATGACCGTCAGCTGCGTGACGAGCGAGCGGTCGAGCGTTTGAACAATGGAATGATTAACCAGCGTTTCATAGTCCAGCCGGCGGTATACGCGCGAATTTTCTCGGACGCGGTCGAACACTACGATGGTATCGTGCACCGAAAAGCCGATAATAGTCAACATAGCGGTCAGAAAGAGAGCGTCCGCCTCCCAGCCGAGGAAGTAGCCGAACATGGCTTCCACGCCGAGCACCACAAGCACATCGTGAAGCATGGCAAGAACAGCCGCCGCGCCGTAACGCATGGGATGCTCTACGCCGCGGAACGCCCACCAAATGTATAGCAAAATAGCGGCAGCCGCCATGAAGATGGCGACGCCGGCGGCGCGAGTCACTTCGGCGCCGACAGAGGCGCTGACCGACGTGAAGTTTAGCACTGTCACGGGACCCGCGAACGCTTCGACTTTAGAAATGATAACGCTTTTGGTTTCATCGTTCATGGCGCGCGAACGGATTGCATAAGCGTTGTCTCCAAGCGGCTGGATGATCGGATCTTTAACCGACTCTGCTTCGGTAGAGACTTCGTTGTAGATCGCCGTAATTTCGCTTGCGTTGGGGCGCGCGCTGTTGAATTCGATTTCCAATAGAGAGCCGCCGCGGAAGTCAATGCCGAGACGAATCGGACCCTCGACCGGGTCTTGCTTCCAGTTGAGACCTAGGAAAACGAGCCCGGGGATGATCACGATCAAAGAGATGAGAAAGAAAATGTAGCGGTTTTTGATGATGTTCATGTCAGATTCCTATAGCCCAAACCAACTGGGGTGTTCGCTGAATTTCAAATTATCGAGCGCAGTGTGTAAGAAGGTTCGGGTGACGAGGATTGCCGTAAATAATGAGACGAGCACGCCGAGCGCAAGGGTGACGGAGAAACCTTTCACCATGCTGGCTCCGAATGTGTTTCCGAAAATGAAGAGGATCAAACAAGTGATCAGCGTGGAACTGTTTGAGTCGCGAATGGAGGGCCAGGCGCGACTCCAGGCGATATCAATAGACTGACGTAGGTTCTTGCCGGCGCGCAGTTCTTCTTTGAGCCGTTCAAAGATCAATACGTTTGCGTCAACCGCCATGCCGATACTTAAGATAAAGCCTGCAATGCCGGGCAGCGTTAACACAACAGGAATTAACTTGAACAACATCAACGAGAGCAACGAATAGATGATCAGCGCCAATGCCGCGAGCGCGCCCGGCATGCGGTAGTATAGCGTCATGAACAAGATGACGACGATTAATCCGAGGACGCCCGCTTGCACGCTTTTGCGAACCGATTCTTCGCCGAGTGTTGGTCCCACTGTGCGGCTTTCGACGATCTTGATCGGAATAGGCAACGCGCCTGAGCGCAATTGAACCGCCAGCGCGTTTGCCGACTCGAGCGTAAAACTGCCGGAGATGCTGCCTTGCCCGCCGAGAATGGGTTGGTTGATCACAGGCGCCGAGATAACTTGCTTATCGAGCGTGATGGCGAGATACTTGCCGACGTTCTTCGAAGTATAGTCGCCGAAAATGGTCGAACCTTTTTGGGTCAGCGTGAAGTTGATGACGTATTGCCCAGAGTTGTCTTGTCCTACCGTAGCCGAGTCTAAATCGGCGCCGGTCATGACGGTATGATAAATGATAGCGTTGGCGTCGGGAGGCGTCTCTGAGTCGGGAGATACGCTAGTCGGCTCGCTTGCTCCGAAGTCGGTCTGGATGATCGTGCCCTCAGGGGCCGGTGTATTTCCCATGTCTACGAATTCGAGCGAGGCGGTTTTCTTGAGCGAGGCGACAACCTCGTCAGAGTTGGTCGCGCCGGGGAATTCTGCCACAATGCGGCGATCGCCAGCTACTTGCATAACCACTTCGCTGACTCCTAGTCCGTTTGCGCGGTTTTCCAAAATGTTCTTAGCGTTGGTCATGTCTTCCGCCTTAACTACGCGGTCGGCGGGAACGTCAGCCTCAAGCAGGGTTTGCAGCCCGCCGCGCAGGTCAAGCCCGAGTTTGACTTCCACGTTGCGATTTACAAGCGGCTTGTCGCTGAAGGGACTGGGAACGTATAAGGTTTTGCTTAAATCCACCCAAAGGGCGAAAATAACGAGCGCGGCGATAATTGAGAGCCAAAGAGTTTTATTTCGATACATATCCATCTCCATCCAAAAAAATGTGGCGCTGTGGCGCCACGCGGCGATGATTATACTCTGATTTTAAACTTTTTTACGGTCGAGTGTGGAGATGAAATTGAGCGCAATTTGGAGAATTTCGTTGGGAGTCAATGAGTCTGTTTCGATGATCAAGTCCGCCTGTTCGCGCGCGTGCGCTAGACGGCGCAATTGCTCTTCGTAATCCGCCGTCTGCCAGTTGAATTTCTTGCGGGCAACGATGCTGTGAAAGGATGCGTTGAGATAGATGAGCGCATCAGGGTTGGCGATGACGCGCCACATCGTTGGCGCGAAAGAATGTTCTTGCGCGATATGCCGGCAGCGATAGCCAAGCGCTTCCAGCTTTTCCATTAAGGTTGACTTTCCCGATCCGCACGGACCGACAATGCCGATCCATTTCTTTGTATACGGATGTTCCATTATCTTGCCGCCTGTTAAGGGACGGGCAGACTGACGGTCATGCGGCGGACGGCGTCGCCTTCATTAGGCGCGACCTTCAAGACGACCACGCTGACGTCGTCCGCCGGGCGATTGTCGTCGAGCCTGACGGCTTGCGCGAGAAGTGTATCTGCCAGCGTTTGCGGACTCGGAGCCTGATCTTCAAGCGTAGCGCGGAGGATTTCGCCGACGTTCACCGGCGTCCCGCGTCGTTCGCCGGCGTGCACTAATCCGTCAGTATAGATGACGACGATCAACTCGGGCTGAATTGGAAGTTCGGTGATGAGCGGGCGCACATCGCGCGAGACGCCTAACGGAACGCTTTCTATATCCAGCTTGTCAATTTGCTCGCCCTGACAAATATATAGCGGAGATGGATTGTTGCGCGTGAGAACGATCGTGCGGCTTTGCAGATCGAGGGAGACGATGTTTAGCGTGCAAATGACCTTGCCGTGTTTGTCGGTGTAGAGCGCGTCGGAAGCAGCGCGCGCCGCGGCTCCATCGCGGACGCCTTCGGCGAGCAACCCAATCACTTTGCGGACGACCATCTGCGAAACGGCTTTCGCGCCGCGCCCAGAAGTTTGCCCGTCGGCGAGGACGACCGAGAGTCCGCCGTTTGGGCGTTCGACGACTTCGAGCGTGTCGCCGCTTTCAGACACGGCATACTTATTAACCTTTGCTACCGCAATTTGTAGTTCCATGCCCTGATTTTACACTATGAAAGACGCGCTAACATCCTTGACGTTCTAGTGTCCTGCCGCTATAATCCATCCGCTTCAAGCAAAAATTTGCGGGGCGATAACCCCTGCCAGCGCTATTTATAAGGAGAAAGATAATGCCCCCACATCCAAAACGCAAGCACTCGAGAAGCCGGCGAGACAGCCGCCGCGCTCACGACGCCTTGCAACCTCGCAATCTGATCGCCTGTTCGAACTGCGGTTCTATGCGCCTTCCGCATACGGTCTGCCCGAACTGCGGCTTCTACGAAGGTCGCGAAGTTATTGCGATCAAAAAAGATAAGAAGAAATCGGAATAAGGGCGGGGTCTTCTCGCCTGAAACGGGTCGTGACGAACACGACCCGTTTGTGTTTTAAATAATTATGAAACTTATTTCACAACCTACAGCATTTCTCTTTCCCGGTCAAGGATCGCAAAAAGTGGGCATGGGGAAGGACCTTGCCGCGAATGACGCCCATGCGAAAGCGCTTTTTGACGAGGCGGACGCGGTCCTTGGTTTTCCTTTCTCGAACATGATGTGGGAGGGACCTGATTCTCAACTCAACGAAACCGTTAATACGCAGCCGGCGTTGTATATCCATTCTATGGCGGCATGGAAGACATTTAAGCGCCTGTACCCAGACTTTGAGTCAGCCGCATTTGCGGGACATTCGCTCGGTGAATTATCCGCGTTGACGGCGGCGGGCGCGCTGTCGTTTGCCGATGGACTCACGCTTGTCTGCATGCGCGGTGAGCTGATGAAGCGCGCCGGCGAATTAAATCCTGGCGGCATGGCGGCGATCCTCGGCGTGGATATTCCGACGTTGGAGAAGGTCTGCGCGGAGGCGAGCGCGGAAGGCGAACTCGTGCAAGTGGCGAACGATAATTGCCCAGGGCAGGTAGTGATCTCGGGGCATAGCTCTGCGCTTGAGCGCGCGCTAGCGCGCGCTCAAGCCGCTGGCGCGAGACGGGCGATGGCGCTTGCAGTCAGTATTGCGGCGCATTCGCCGCTGATGAATTCGATTCAAGCGGAATGGAATGCGGCGGTAGATGCCTGTGCGATAGGCGCGCCGAAAATTCCCGTGATTGGCAATGTTCATGCGAACACGCTGACGACGGCGGAGGAATTGCGCGCCGACCTCAAAGCGCAGATGCAATCGCGCGTGCGTTGGACTGAATCTATAGAAACGATGCGCGCAATGGGCGTCAAAGCGTACGTTGAGACGGGAAGCGGCGAGGTGTTGCTGGGGCTAGTCAAGCGAATTGACGCATCCGCCGCCCGATTCCCGCTGGGCACGCCGGAAGATTTCGCGGCGTTGGAACCATAAAGACTCGTGGGGCGGGATGCCATCCCGCCGATTAGCAGGTGTGCGGGATAGCATCCCGCTCCACGGAAATAATTTGCTATACTCTTCATTAATGACAAATTTAGAAACCCGAATCGAAAATGCGAAGAAGACCATCACCGGCAACGAGTCATTGCTTGATATGCTGGATGCCGAAGCCGCGACTCTGTTGCTGAATTGGGGTATGGAACTTGCGGGTAGTATCGCGCAATCTACCGCAGACTTGGACGATCCGTCCGCCGAGTTGAACATGGAACCGAGACTCAAAGCCTTGCGGCAATTCATACGCGCGGCGGGAAATTGGGCGGCTGGTCTGTATGTCGATTCTGAGAGCCAGTCGCAGTTGCAAGATAAATTACTTCAACAGTTGAAGATTATGCGCGGCGCGAGCGCGAGCCTGCCGGCTGCGGATGAATTGAACGCTTGCCTGTTGAGCGCGCACGGCGCGATGCAGGAACAATCTATTCTGAAGTTGAAAGAATTGTTGGAAAAATCGGGCTAAAATGTCAAGGCGGCGAAGAATTTCGCGCGCGGGCGCATTGAATACGATCATCGGATTGATCTTCGTTTGCGCGTTGAGCGCGATCGCGTTGTTTACAAAGGACGGACCGGGCGTTGAGAGCCCCACCGATGCGACGGCGACCAGGACAATTGCGCCCACTTCGGCTACGGAAGTTGTCCCGCCGACTCTGGCTCCGGTAGACGATGAGTGGATCGAGGTCTATTTTACCGATCGTATAAACGTTAGCGATTCTGCGCAGTGGCAAAACTCCGTCGAAGGGAAATTGATCGAAAGGATTAATGCCGCACAAAACAGCATTCATGTCGCGGCGTTTGAATTTGACCTCACGCCCGTTGCCGAGGCGTTGATTGCGGCGCGGCAACGAGGCGTTGACGTGCGCTGGGTGACGGATAACGAGTATGGGCTGGAGGTGGACGAAGACCCGGGACGCGGTCAATTTGCGATGTTGCAAGAAGCGGGCATCGAGGTTCGCGCGGACGATCGGTCCGCGTTGATGCACAACAAATTTATTGTCTTTGATAGTCAGATCGTGTGGAGCGGTTCGACGAATCTCACGAAGAGCGCTATCTTTAAACAAGAGAACAACGCGCTCGTAATCCGCTCAGTAGCCGTTGCGGCGATCTACGAAGCGGAGTTTCAAGAGATGTGGAACGGGCAATTTGGTCCGAAATCGCCTTCGCGGCTGTCGGAGCAATCGGCGTCGGTGAACGGTTCTAAAGTTTGGATAGTTTTTACCCCCGAAGACGGCGCGCTTGAACAGGCGGTTATCCCATTGGTCAATGCGGCGCAGTTCGAAGTCCGCTTCCTTGCATTTAGTTTCACCGATTATCCGTTGGCGAAGGCGATGATTGACCGGTTTCAGGCAGGCGTCAGCGTTGCTGGCGTATATGAGCGCGTCGGCAGCGATACGGACGCGGCTGAGTTTTCCACGCTGTATTGCGCTGGCGTTCCGGTGCGGCGGGATGGAAATCCGAATTTTATGCATAATAAGACGATCGTTGTGGATCGGCGTTATGTGGTTACTGGCTCGTTGAATTACTCGACGAGCGCAAAGCGAAACAATGACAAAACGGTGAGCGTATTAGACAACGTCTAGATAGCGCAACTGTACTTGCAGGAATTCGAGAAGATCTGGTAGCAAA
>BQMV01000154.1 GCA_022181005.1 Anaerolineaceae bacterium
CCGTTCCCCTATCTCTACAAGGAATTTTATTCGGTCTGGTTCGGCATCCTCATTTTGAATTTCGCCGCGAATAAAAATATTTTTATTTCTTTGGAACAAAAACCGATCCGCTATCTTGGCAAAATTTCATACGGACTCTACATGTACCATCCCATCGCCATCGCCCTTGCGCTTCATGCAACGACTCGGCTGGGCGCGCTTCCAGACGCCTGGCTCTATCCCCTTGTCCTTGCATTGACAATCTTCTTTGCAGGCGTTTCGTATGCATATTACGAATCGTATTTCTTGCGTTTCAAGCTAGGCTTCGTGCGAGTCGCCAGCGGCGACGAGCCTCTGGAAAGATGAATCGCCTGCGGTTGTGAGTCGGCGGCTTGCAATCCGCTTCCCGTTCGATTATCCTTATGCGCGGGAGTGGTTAGGTCCCGGTGGATCTCCTGGTCTTCAAAACCTGTGGCGGGTCGCGTTGCGCTCCGCGGTGGGTTCGACTCCCATCCACTCCCGCTAATTTTTGGATGGAACTATAACCTTTTGGTAAAGAATTATTGTTTTTGGAGGTATATGCCTCTTCCCGATGTTGAAATTCTCACCTCTTATGTATCTCAAATTTTTCGCATTAACGACGTTACTGTGGGCAATACGCGCGAATGGGCTGTTCGTTACCGTGGGCGGCTGCTCAGTGAAGATACCGTCGCCGCGTACGATCAACTTGCGAACGCGGTGCGCGCTTTTAACCTTACCCCTTTGTTTAGAAAGGACGACGATGGAGGGCAGGTCATCTTTCTGGCGCAAAGCTTTGCCGAGTCTCGAATTAATGGACGGATACTCGTTAACGCAATCCTCTTTATTCTCACGATCGTCAGTATGTTGCTTACGGGCGTCGAGATTCCTCCGGGAGCTGCGCCTGTTGACGGCTCATTTTCACTGTCGTATTTGTTGCTCAATATTCTTTCGGGCTGGCCCTTCGCTTTGAGTATGATGGGCATTTTATTCGCTCACGAAATGGGGCATTATATTGCCTGCCGCATTTACAAGATCCCCGCCACGTTGCCTTACTTCCTGCCCGCGCCGATCATCAGCCCGCTGGGGACGTTAGGCGCGTTTATTGCGATGCGCGGCGTTCCTAAAAATAAGCGTATTCTGTTTGACGTGGGCGTAGCGGGTCCGATCGCTGGACTGATTATCGCAATTCCGGTGTTGTTTATCGGGTTGTCGCTGTCGAGCCTGGGACCGATCGAGCATGCGCCGGCGGGCATGTCCGGTATCTTGGAAGGGAACTCGATCTTTTATCTATTTGCGAAATATTTGAAGTTCGGCCGGTTGCTGCCACAACCGATAGATACTGGCGGATTGTCGCAGGGTATGTATTGGATTCGTTACTTTCTTTCCGGCGCGCCAGTTCCTTTTGGAGGCTTGGATGTGCAACTTCATTCAGTGGGATTGGCGGGTTGGGCGGGATTGCTTGTTACTGCGCTAAACCTGGTTCCGGTCGGGACGCTGGATGGCGGGCACGTTGCCTACGGCTTATTCGGAGCTAAAGCGCGGAAGATTTTTCCATTTGCTGTCGGCGCATTAATCGTCTTGAGCGTGTTGCCGCCTCTGCTGACGCTGTCGCTTGAGTCATTCAACTCAAGTTGGATACTGTGGATGATTCTGCTATTCTGGCTGGGCAAAGTTCACGCAACGCCGCTAGACGACATCACCGAACTAGACGCTCCGCGTCGCGTTATAGGGTATGCGATGTTGGTTGTGTTTATTTTACTTTTTACCCCAATTCCGATGATCGCATATTGATTGACCTTTTGGAAAGCCGATTCTGAAGACGCAGATCCATTAATGAAATTTATAAAGATTTTTATAACGTTGGCATTAATTGTTGGCTTAGCCAATGCCTGTGCGCCGGTGACTGCTCCCGTTGCCCAGACCCCGCTTCCTAGCGCGACAAAACAAGTGGCGGCGACGAAGACGCTTACGCCGGCGGCAAGCCGGCTGGAGGTCGAGGTGGATGCGTTGCGTGGGAAGCAAGTGAATGTGTGGCATCCATGGTTTGGCGCAGAAGCAAGTCTGTTTGAATCGCAGATCAAGAAATTTAACGCGGCGAATGAATGGGGTATTGTTGTTAACGCGGAGTCAAAGGGGAATTACAACGAAATATTTTTGCAAACCTCTGCGGCGCTAACAGATTCGAGCGCGCCGCAGATTGTGATTGCATTGCCTGAACATGCGCTGGCTTGGGATGACGACGTTCTGGATTTAAATCTATATATGCGCGATCCCGAGTTCGGCATGAATGCGCTTGATATGTCGGATTTCGCAAGCGTGGTCTGGCGACAGGATGAGGTGGATGGAAAGCGATTCGGCGCGCCTGCGCAGCGGACGGCGCGCTTCATGCTTTACAACCGAACGTGGGCGCGTCAATTGGGTTTTGATGCGCCGCCTCAAACTCTGGCTGAATTTGAGACGCAAGTCTGCGCGGCGCACGTCGCGTTAATGAATGATTCTGACCCGAACAATAACTCGCTTGGCGGTTGGTTAATTGATGCGAACGCCTATACGGCGCTTTCGTGGATGTTCGCGTTCGGCGGCGGGGCGCAAGTAGAAGACGGCTACCGCTTTCTTTCGCCGGGCAACGTCGCCGCTTTCAAATATTTAAAAGCGTTGCAGCAGAAAGACTGCGCATGGGCGGCGGCTCCTAATCTATCGGTGAGCGAGCGCTTTGCGGCGCGACAGGCTCTGTTGGTTACAGCGGAGTTGGGAGAATTTAGCGACGTCGCGCGCGCTTTTGTTGCGGCGAACAGCGCCGACGAATGGATCATCCTGCCGTTCTTTGGCGAGGAACGCGACGAGATCGTCGTCTATGGCTCGTCGTTTATCGCGTTTCAATCGGACGCGGAGACGCAGCTGGCTTCGTGGTTGTTCATCCGCTGGGCGCTTTCGTCGGAAAACCAAGCCGAATGGGTGAAGAGCGCCGGGCTCCTTCCGCTTCGCGCCTCGACGCTAGACTTGCTTGCCGAATATTCGACCGATCATCCGCAATGGGCAGAGGCGGTGAAGTATCTTTCGAGCGGCGAGGTGACGCCGCAGCTTTCCTCGTGGCGGCTCGTACGAGTCATGTTGGAAGATGGTTTCCGCGATATGTTTGACGTTATCCGCCATCCTGACTTGACGGAAGGACAGGCGCCGGTCATTTTGACTCAGATGGATGAAGCGGCGGATGAATTAAGCAAGTAGGGCAAAACGCTATTATTTTTCAAAATTCGGCAGATTTTGGATATGGCTGCAACGCTGTTTAACGTTGTGGTAAAATCTTGCTCGCATGCGGGAGTCGCCAAGTGGTAAGGCATCAGCCTTCCAAGCTGATATTCGCGGGTTCGAATCCCGTCTCCCGCTCTGATGTTGAGTGTCAGATGTCAGGCGTTCGCACGGCGCATGGCGCCTGACACTTGGCGCTTAAATAGGGGCCCATGGCGCAGCGGTTAGCGCAGGCGACTCATAATCGCTTGGTCGTAGGTTCGAATCCTACTGGGCCCACTTTCGATTGACGATTTTCGATTGTGGATTGACGATTGTGCCGCGCTGGATGGCGGCATTTTGTGTTAACATGAGAACCAGATTTGGCTTGCCATGAAAAAGATTTCCATTGTTATCCCGGTCTATTTTAACGAACTTAACCTGCCCGACACTGTTTTGCAGTTGCTCTCTTTGGGTGAGAAACTATCAGGCTATTCTTTTGAACTTGTTTTTGTAGACGACGGTTCCGGCGATTCTTCGCTCGAAGTGTTGCGAGAGTATCAATCCCAGAATCCCAAGACGATTAAAGTCGTCAAATTGACGCGTAACTTTGGTTCGATGGCGGCGATTCAGGCTGGGTTTACCGTCGCCTCAGGCGATTGTGTAGGCATGATCTCAGCCGACCTTCAGGATCCGCCAGAGATATTTTTGGATATGGTCTCTTATTGGGAAAAGGGATGCAAGGCGGTCTTTGCGGTTCGTCAGGATAGAGAGGAGCATCGTATACAAAAAACGCTCTCCAATACGTATTATTCACTGATTCGAAGATTTGCACTTGCCGATTACCCTAACGGCGGATTTGACTTCTTTCTCGTTGATCGCCAGGTTGTCGCCGAGCTCAACCGCATACAAGAGAAAAATACGAATATTATGACCCTTGTTTATTGGCTGGGATATAAACCCGTGATGATTCCCTATGTCCGTAAGCGGCGAACAAAAGGGAAGTCGCGTTGGACGCTTGCTAAAAAGATCAAATTATTCATTGATACCTTTGTGGCATTCTCATTTTTTCCGATTCGGCTGCTATCGGTATTGGGATTGTTCGTAGCATTTGGCTCTTTCTTTTATGGCGCGTTTGTATTGGTATATTGGTTCTTCTACGGCGTCGAAGTGAAAGGATATGTGCCGGTGTTCGTGGCGTTAACGTTTAGCTCGGGGTTGCAAATGGCAATGCTGGGAGTGTTGGGTGAATACCTTTGGCGCACGCTTGATGAAGTCCGCCGGCGGCCCCAATTTGTAATTGACGAGATTTATCAGTCGTCGGAACAGCGGACGAAGGAATAACGGAGAGCGAATGACCGATTTCTTTGCGCATCCCAATGCAATCGTTGAATCTGCGCGAGTAGGCAAAGCTACGCGCGTTTGGGCGTTTGCCCACATCCTGCCTGGCGCTGTCATCGGCGAGGACTGCAACATTTGCGACCATGTTTTCATCGAGAACGATGTTGCGATTGGCGATCGCGTTACGATCAAAAGCGGCGTGCAATTATGGGATGGTGTGCGTTTAGACGACGATGTGTTTGTCGGACCCAATGCCACATTTACCAACGACCCCTCTCCACGCAGTAAGCGATACCCGGTGGAATTTACCAAAATCATCGTCCAAAAAGGCGCTTCGATCGGAGCGAATGCGACGATATTGCCCGGCGTGACGATTGGACGAAATGCGATGGTCGGCGCGGGAGCCGTGGTGACGCGGGACGTTCCGCCGAACGCCATCGTAACAGGGAATCCGGCGCGTATTGTGAATTATGTTACCGAGAAATTCCAGTCGAAGACGCTTGTTTCTTCTTCGCCTGCTCTGCGCGAACAGACGATCATCGCTGGAGTGAACCTCATTGAACTGCCTGAGATAACGGATTTGCGCGGCAGCCTGACTTTTGCGGAATTCCCCGGCCTGTTGCCGTTTACGCCGCGTCGTCTCTTTTTAGTCTATGATGTGCCCGGTAAAGACGTACGCGGCGAACATGCTCATAAAGAATTGCATCAATTTTTAATTTGCATAAAAGGCGAATGTTCTGTCGTTGTAGATAACGGCAGCGTTCGCGCTGAAGCGCGGTTGGATAGACCTACTTTGGGGCTGCACCTCCCGCCGATGATTTGGGCGACCCAGTACAAATTTACGCCCGATGCGACGTTGCTGGCGCTTGCGTCCGATATATACAAGGCTGAAGATTACATCCGTAATTATGATGAATATTTGGAGTCGATTTCCACACGATGAAAACTTCCGTGCCGTTTCTAGATATGAAAGCGCAGTACGATGAACTGCGCGAAGAATTTGACGCGGCGTATCAGCGCGTGATAGATTCGGGCTGGTACATTCTCAGCGATGAAGTGCGCGCTTTTGAGCGAGAATTTGCGAATTACCTCGGCGTTAAACATTGCGTCGGCGTAGGCAACGGACTCGAAGCGCTTCAATTAACCCTGATGGCGCATGGAATTGGCGCGGGGGATGAGGTGATCGTGCCATCCAACACGTACATTGCGTCGTGGCTGTCAGTCTCGTACGTTGGAGCGACTCCGATTCCCGTCGAACCGAATCCGTTGACTCACAACATTGACCCGTCGCGTATCGCGAAAGCGATCACCAAGCGGACGAAGGCGATCATGCCGGTGCATCTGTATGGTCAGCCAACGGAGATGACCGAGATCTGGAAACTTGCTGAGGAACATGGACTACACATCGTGGAAGATTCTGCGCAGGCGCATGGCGTGAAATACATGGACAAGATGGCGGGAAATTTAGGCTCTGCCGCCGCGTTTAGTTTTTATCCCACAAAGAATCTTGGCGCGTTCGGCGATGCGGGCGCGGTGACGACCAATGATGATGCGCTGGCGGACAAAATCCGCGTGTTGCGAAATTACGGCTCGCGAAAAAGATATTACAACGAGGTCAGGGGACATAATTCACGGCTCGACCCGCTGCAAGCCGCGTTCTTGCGCGTGAAGTTGAAATATCTCGATGAATGGAATATGCGTCGAGCGAAACTTGCCAGTTATTATTGCGAACATCTCAACGGACTGCCCGGGCTTGGCTTGCCGGTTACCGCGCCGCAGACGGAACATGGCTGGCACATCTTCGTAGTGACTCACGATGACCGCGACGGACTCAAATCGCATCTCGATGAACACGGCGTGGACACGTTGATTCACTACCCCGTCCCGCCGCATCTGTCAGAAGCCTATGCCGATCTCGGATACAAAGCGGACGATTTTCCTCTGTCGGACAAACTCGCAAATAGCGGCTTGAGCCTGCCCATACGTCCGCATGTGACGAAAGCACAGG
>BQMV01000155.1 GCA_022181005.1 Anaerolineaceae bacterium
GGCGTCGCTGTGGGCGTGTTGGTAGGAATCGCAAGCGCAGTGCCTGTCATTTGGCTGGAGAGTTGCGCGATGGTCGTGCCAACGATTGAAGTGTTAATCGCGTTTAAGTCCTGCGTGGGGGCGGGCGGCGTCGCGCCTAGATTGCAACCCGCAAGCAGCAGGCTGGCGCTGATCAAGATGGGCGCGATGTATCGCATTGATTTTTGAACGAACATAGTATTTGTAACCTCCGTGGGTACGGTTAACTGGCGCGTTAGAGGAACGGCGCAGGCTTTCGAAGTTTGTTTATGACGCAATTATATCGCATTGCTTTTATAGATTATTGCGTAGGCGTCGCCGATGGTTCAGGCGTTTCTGTGTCAGTAGGTGTTGTGGTTGGCGTTTGAGACGCGGTCGCTGTTGAGGACGCGGTTGGCGTTTGAGACGCGGTTGACGTTCGAGATGCGGTTGGCGTGCGAGACGCGGTTGGCGTGCGAGACGCGGTTGGCGTGCGAGATGCGGTTGGCGTACGAGACGCGGTTGGCGTGCGAGACGCGGTTGGCGTGCGAGATGGAGTTAACGTAGCCGGGTTAGCGCTCTGGCGAGTAATGCGTGGATTGACCCATAGCGCGAAATCGTCGTGCGATGAACCGTTCGCCAGGACCGTCAAAATGAACTTAACTTTTTGATCGCGCAGCGCGCTTATGTCTACATTAACGGGATAATAAAGACCTTCGTACGCTTCGTGCCACTGACCGAGAGTTTTGACGTCGCCGTTGCCGATCTGATATTGTAAGCGGAAAATAATGTCGCATCCTTTCGCGCCGTATTGACATCCGATTAGGGCTTGGAAACGATCGCCGTTCCGCACAATGAAATTGGGGAACTTGCCGGAGATGAAGCCGGAGCCAGATTTGTTGGGATAGGTTAGCAGCCCGTCGCCGCGCGTTGCTCCATCTTCCATCGCAGGCTCTTTAAGCGCGCGTACGAATCCACGGTCGTCGCCTTGCGAGCCGGGACAGCCGAGGTTTTTCGTCTCGCTTTTCCATGTTGCGTCGCAGTAATTTACAACAAAATCGTAAGCGCTCAATGTATACCCGCTGACGTTGACATCTACATAG
Source organism: Anaerolineaceae bacterium (assembly GCA_022181005.1). GTDB lineage: Bacteria > Chloroflexota > Anaerolineae > Anaerolineales > Villigracilaceae > Defluviilinea. The sequence continues at coordinate 1,101 of BQMV01000155.1, forward strand.
AAATTGGTCTGGGCGTCCGGACCGACGCCGAATAATGCGCCTAAAGAGTTGCGTAATTTCCAATTTCCGCGGTAGCGACCGTTAGCGTTGGGCGCAGTGAGATTGATGGCGATGTCTACGGTCTGACCGGGAACGACTTGAGCGGTTAGAGGAATAACGTTCGACGCCCCAAATTTCTCGCCGCTTACATATACGATCGCGTAAGAGGTCGTCCACGTACAAGTCCCGACATTTTTGAGCCGCCAAATCTTGGTGAAATCGCTTCCGCGTCCGATGAGCGCGCCGTCTGTGATGGTAACGTCGGCGACAAACGCCGCTGCGTCGCATTTTATTGCAGTTTGAGTAGGTGGAACGCTTGTGATCGTATTGACGATGAAAGGCGTGCTGCTCGTTGTCGGAAAAGAGAGGAACGGCGTGGCGGTCGGTTCGACGATCTGGGGCGTTTCTGTGGGCGTTGACAGAGAGTCTAACGTGGCTGCTACGGACGTATACAATGCATTGAGCGTTTCGACGGGTTGAGGCGTAGCGGGCGCAAGCGTACTGCAGGCGAGCGTTATGCTAAGGAGTAGGGCTGGTATGGATAATTTCTTAATAAGGTTGGGCATCATGACGCCTCCAATATTGTTTTACGCATTAAACAATAAACGGAAAGCGAGGCTGTTAAGTTCCCAAAAAGTGGGAGCGACTTTGACGCTCCCACTTTTGCTGCGGGCGTTACGGGCAGGGGTTGGGCCAGACCGCCCTGGGAAATTCCATATACTCAGGTTCGAATACAACGATTTGCATCCAACGATCATTGGAACTGTCTCCTCTTCCCACCATCCAGGAGCGTGAAATTGTCTTTGTGCCCGCGCTTGAAAAACTGAGCGGCTTAATGGCGCTTTCATTTCCGTCTTTTTGAAGCCAACGGTAGGTAATATCCACAGGTCCGTTCACGGTTATGTTAGCGTACACCGTGTAGTTAACATTGACAGGGCAGCCGGTTGGAGGATCGCGCACAATATCATACGTTACGCCGGTGACGCCATATTGCAGTTGAGGACGTTTATTAACCTGAATCGCTACATAGAACGCTTGACTATATTGACCGACGCCAAATACTTTGTTCCAAGGCGTTTGTAAACGCCAGTAACCGGTATAGGTTCCTTCGGTCGAAGGCGCTTTTAGCGGAATGCTGATCGAAATATCGCCGCCTGGTGGGACGATTTGGGTTAGGAAATAGTAGGTGGCGCCGCCCAGGGCGTCGCCGCTCCAAAAGATCAATTTATACGACGTATCCCATGTGCAGGTTCCCTCGTTTCTGATTGTCCATGTTTTCGTGAATTCTTCATCAGGTTTGAAGAGCGTCTGGTCTGGCGGATATTCGCCGACCAAACTGGCGTGGATGCAATCCGAGTCGGACGGTGCAGAAGACAACGTGGGGATTTCAGTGGGCGTATCTATCGCGACGGGCGTTAGCGTTGCGGGCAGCGTCGGCAGGGGCGGCAACGGCGTATTCGTAGGAGGCGTTTGTTGACCCGCCTCTACCGTCTGCGCTACCGCAGTTGAGATGATGGATTCGTTTTGCGCTGTCGGCGCGCATGCCGCAAGAATTACGGCAAGACAGGTCAACGCAACCAGAATTTTATGTGAACGGAATTCGAACATTCAATCTTCCTTTCTTTGATTCGGCGTATTCGCCGCAAGAATTATACCTGTTGTGAAAAGCGCCCGATGAAACATCGGGCGCTTCGCATGCTAGGGGATTTCCACTCGCGGACTTACCCAAATTGCCCAATCTTGCCCGGAACTTCCATTTGCCAGCGCTCCCAGAACGAATTGAACGGTTTGCCCAGCGATGCTGCTCAGATCAACGTTCACAGCGGTCAGATTTCCATCGCACGATTCTGTCCATGACCCCAGTGGGTGGAGCGTGCCGCCCTGCTTGTAGTTGAGTTGGAAAATAACATTGCCCGAACCGCAGGGACCTAAGAATCCGATTTTCGCTCTAAAACGCTCGCCAGGCTGAACGGTATAAGCGGGGTACAAGCCGGTGATTACGCCGTCGTTCACCCACATTGGATGAGTTTCTACCACCTTGGAAGGCTTTGAGCCGTCTTCCAACGTCGCATTGTTGCGGAACATCGCGAATCCATTCGGGTCCGTATCGGGACCGCCGAACGTCAGCGGTGTGGCTCCGCCGCATGGGTCTCCACAACTGAGCCATTGCGCGCTCGGCGCTTGTGTGTGGAGGTCGAAGCCCGCGCTTCCGCCGCCTCCGCCGACTTTAATTTCCACATAGAACGACTTGCCCTGCGCTCCGCCTTGTACGGGGATCAAGACGCCACCCCCGTTACGGATGCGCCAATATCCGCGATAGGTTCCATTCGCCGGCGGAGCTTTGAGGGTTGTCGAAACGTCCACTTCCTGCCCCGGCGCGACTGTGCCGAGCATGACTGGCGAGATGCCGTTCATGGAGTCGCCGCTGTCAAAGACCAACGAGTAGCCGCTCCAAGTGCATGTGCCGATATTTCGCAAGCGCCATGTTTTTGTGAAGGTGTCGCCGGAATTAAAATTTGTTCCATCCGGAATTGTCACATCTTTGATGAACTGCGCCAGATCGCACGTTGCCGTTGCGGTGGGGGCTACGAAGGGCGTTGATGTAGGAAGCGGCATTGTGGGGAGCGCCGTAAAGGTTGGCGGCGCGACCGGTAAGGTGGGCGTGTTGAACGGAGTCGGTTGATTCAACAATGCTTCCACGGTGAGCGCCGCGCTGGTTTGCACTGCGCCGGGGTTTTCGGTGGCAGGCGCGTTCGAAGGTAAATTGCACCCCGAAAGAAGGAGGACGGTTATGAGGAAGATTCCAGAAATAAATTTGATTTTAGACATATCTACGCCTTTCCGTGAATTTATAACATTGTACTTGGATATAGACGCGTGAAAACGCCCCATTGTTCCTATATCCGATTAAATTCCGAGTCTATTTTGGAAATTTAGGCCGGGGTTTCTTGCCCGCCAGCCATTAATAACCCTAAGCCTTCGCGCGTCGCAGCTTTACGATCCAGGGTTGTGATGATCGCTCCGCGATACATCACTGCAATGCGATCTGAAAGCGACATGATCTCGTCTAATTCGGCGGAAATGAGCAAGACAGCCACGCCGCGATCGCGCATAAGGATAATCTCTTTATGGATGTATTCAATGGAGCCGACGTCTAATCCGCGGGTGGGCTGCGAAGCGATCAGGAGTTTAACCGGGCGGCTCAGTTCGCGCGCTACGATCACTTTCTGCTGATTGCCGCCGGATAATTTCCCCGCGGGCGTGAACGGCGAGGGCGTACGTACGTCGAAGTCTTTGATTAATTTCTCGGCGTTGGCGTCTACGTTCTTTTGTTGAATAACAATCCCTTTGGAGAAGCGCGGTTGGTAGTAGTCGCATAAGATCATGTTGTCGGCGACCGAATAAGAAAGCACCAGACCGTAACGTTGACGATCTTCAGGAATGTGCGCCAGACCCGCTTCGGTGATTGGGCGCGGGGGGCGTCCGGTGAGATCCGCGCCCAAAAGCGAAAACTGCCCGCTCTCAATGGATCGCAGTCCTGTCAGCGCTTCGGCGAGTTCAGTCTGTCCGTTTCCCTGCACGCCGGCGATGCCGAGCACTTCCCCCGCGCGGACGGTGAACGATACTCCATTTACGGCATTAAGTCCGCGCACGTCTTTCACGTTCAGTTGATTGACGCTGAGGACGGTTTCTTTGGGTTGCGCCGGTTTCTTCTTAACGGTGAGAATTACGTCGCGTCCGACCATCATAGCGGCAAGTTTATGCTCGTCCGAGTCTTTGGGAACCGCCGAGCCAACTACGCGCCCCCCGCGCATAACTGTGATGCGGTCGGCGACGGCGAGCACTTCCTTCAGTTTGTGAGTGATAAAGATGATCGAAACGCCCTCACGGGTCAGGTCGTGCATAATGCGGAAGAGTTCTTCCGCCTCTTGTGGAGTTAATACGGCGGTCGGTTCGTCGAGAATAAGGATATTTGCTTTGCGATAGAGAGCCTTGACGATTTCGACGCGTTGCTGAACGCCCACAGGAAGATCGCCGACGATGGCGTCGGGGTCAACGTCCAGCCGATATTGATGCGAAAGCTCTCGAATCTTTTGCGCAACCTCGGCGCGGTCTAATTTCGTCAATGGCGCATCGCTTTGAGAGGCGCGATGATTCGTTTCTGCGCCGAGCATGATGTTTTCTGTCACTGTGAAGACCGGAATAAGCATAAAATGCTGATGCACCATGCCAATGCCATGCATAATAGCGTCGCGCGGAGAATTTAAGTGCAACGGAACGCTTTCGACGGTCACCTCGCCTGAGTCGGCTTTATAGAGACCGTAGAGAACGTTCATCAGCGTGGATTTTCCGGCGCCGTTCTCGCCGAGTAAAACGTGAATTTCTCCGCGACGCAGATCGAAATCTACGCGATCATTAGCGAGCACGCCGGGGAATTGTTTCGTGATGCCTTGCGCTTGGAGGACGATATCGAATTTTGCCATGTTACTTCTCGTAAGGCGTTCCGTCTGCGGCGGGCGCGATCGTACGACCGATGATACCGGTAAGGATGAGCATGGTCAGGATATAGGGAATTAAGCCGACGATATACGCTTGTTGCAAGAATCCCCAGCCCGGCGGGATTGCATCGCGGAAAATCTGCATGTTGATTTGCAATGCCTGTGAGGCGCCGAAGAGCAACGACGCTACCCACGAACCGATCGGCGACCAGTTGCCGAAGATCATGGCGGCGAGCGAAATGAAACCGCGTCCGTTGGTGAGCAGGGGTTCAAATGACGGCACTGATTCGATCGTGAAATATGCGCCAGCCAAACCAGCGAGTGCGCCGCCGATCACCACGTTGATATAGCGCATTTTGACGACGTTGATGCCGACCGTGTCTGCTGCTTTGGGGTGTTCTCCCACGGCGCGCGTTAGCAAGCCCCAGCGCGTATTGAAGAGCACATAATGAGAAACGAAAACAAGAACGATGGCGCTGATGGCTATCGGGCGTTGATCGAGCACCGAATTGATTGCCCGAACAATCTCTAGGCAGATCGTCGAACCTCCGCAAATGGTAGCGAGCGTTTCTGTGAGGGGGAAATGGATATTAAGCAAGTTGCCCCGCGAGTG
>BQMV01000156.1 GCA_022181005.1 Anaerolineaceae bacterium
GATTGGTTGATGGGACGCGAAAGGTCGTTTTTGGACCACCAAGCAACAGGGGCGAAAGAAGCGTTCGTCCATTTAGTGGTGACGAGCCGCCCGTTCCAATTGTCGCCACGATTGTTGAGCGCGTAGACCAGTCCCGGTTGATTCCCATATCCCACGCGCTGCATAATGTAGAAGTTGTCGTCTACGTATAAGGTTTCGGTGTCGCCGCCCGCGTATTTTTCGTGCGCATCCACGAGCGCGGCGATTCCATTTTGCGTGTCGTTGAGCGCGAGATCCAAATTGAAATAATCGTGCCAGAACACGCAGGGATAGCCCTCGTGCGTGAGGATGTAACTGTAGGCGAGCAGTTTGTCGTTGATGATGGGACGCCCCTCATCGCGCAGGTCGTGGTTTTCCACGAACGAAACCGCGTTCTGTTCCTCGCGTCGAACGACCGTATCCCATGTGGTGAGATTCTTCAAACTAAAACCGTACGAGTCGCACATCGCTTTGAGCATTTCGCGCTGGGGAAAATCGAACGCCTCCACAGGATTCGTGTTGGAGAAGTTGGCAAGGTCTACCCAATTCTCGATAGCGTGCGCGTTATCCCAAAATTCCGCCACGCCGTATGGGATGAATTGTTTTCCGTTGCGCTCGTAGCGATATTCTTGGATCGCGGTGATCGTATCTGCGCCGTAGCCTTTCACAAAATCATAGCGAAAGCCGTCGAAGCCGACATCCTCGATGAGCCAGCGCGCCAACTTGAGCAGTTCGGCATACACATACGGATTGCGATGCGCAAGATCGGGCATGTCGCCGAAGGTCATATTGTCCCAACTTTCGTACATGCACGGATGAAAACATTCCCAATTGCGCGGGAACTTTTTGCTTTTTGGATTGAACAACGTCCAACGCATTTGATTGATGAGCGGATTCAACTCCTGCGCGTCTGCCCCGCTGTTGTGATTGAAGACCATATCCGCGATCACACCGATCTTGTAACTATGCGCAGTTTCGATCAGCGACTCCAAATCCGCGCGCGGACCGAACCATGTGGGTATCGTTCCCTTTTGGTCGAACTCGCCGAGGTCGTAATAATCGTACGGGTCGTAGCCCATGGACGGTCCCGCCAAGTTCGCAGCTTTATGCGCGGGCGGAAGCCACAACGCCGTGAATCCCACCTTGGCTAACGCGGGGACTTGCTCGCGGATCGTGTTCCACCATTGGAATTCTTTGTTCTCGGCACGCGGACAGTCCCAGTAAAAGGCTTGCATCATCACGCCCATTAAAATGACTCCTGACGACAAAATTATTTTGTCTTAGCTTTGTTTCTTTTCCTTATTTTCGATGCGCCAGATTCAAGTTCTTCTTGCGCTCTCTCCGTTGCCCCAACGACTCTCTTCCTCGACAACTCGCAATACTTCGCATCCACTTCGATGCCGATGGCTTTGCGTCCATTCGTCACAGCCGCAATGATGGTCGAGCCGCTTCCGCTGAACGGGTCTAATACAGTGTCGCCAACATAACTAAATAATTTGACACAACGGCGCGGCAATTCAAGCGGAAACGGCGCGGGATGCCCGACTCTCTTTTTGCTCTCGCCGTTGAAAGCCCATACGCCATTGGTCCATTCCATGAATTCGTCGCGCGTTACATCCGAGATTCTGCTTCCACCGCTTTTCTTCCATTGTTTTTTGTACAACACGAGGATCAATTCCACTGGCGCAATGACATACGGCGCGCTGGCGCTCATCCACGAGCCCCAGGCGGTGCGGCGCGAGATGTTACCCTCATTCCAAATGATGGTGGAGTGATAGCCAAAGCCGATCTGTTTTGCGAGCGTGGTCAGGTCCGCGCCCACGCTTTGTTGCCCGCCTTTATTTTTATCGAGCGGAATGTTCAAGCAAAAACGCCCGTCGTCTTTCAGCCACTGATAACAACGCGTCATCCATTGTTGGCTGAACTCGAGATACTCCGCGTAGGAAATGTCGTCTTTGTGAGAGTTATAAGAGATGTCCACATTGTACGGCGGCGAGGTGACGATCAGGTCGATGCTTGAATCCGCTAAGCAGTTGGCGACGATCGCATTGTCATGGACGATCTTAATATTGTTGGTTTCAAAAAAGATTTTGGAGTCGGGCATGAGGCTCACGCGTTTGGATTATAGCACGCCGGTTTTTCTGCCGCTTGGAAAATGAGATTCGCCGTTTCTGTAAGGTTGCATTTTCTCCCGACCAAAAAGAAATTTCGTGTTAGGATTAAGAATATATGGATCAACTTCTTTCATGTCTTCTGCGAATTATCGGCAGTCAAGTCGCCAGCCTGACGGGTATTTACTTACCCGCCGGGCTTTTTTATTCCTAGCGCGGATTAAAACGCTCTGTATACGTATGGAAAATAAGAAAGGAGATCGTACAATGCAAACAATTTGGGAAACGCCTTGGGACTACCGTTACGCGCATCGTATGCAACGGATGACCAGCTCGGTCATCCGCGAACTATTAAAGTTGACGGAACAACCAGACATCATTTCGTTTGCCGGCGGTTTGCCCGCGCCGGAGGTTTTTCCGATCCAAAAGTTTCGCGAAGCGTGCGCTTATGTGCTGGAAAATTTCGGTCCGCAATCGCTTCAGTACGGCGCTACAGACGGGTATTTGCCTCTACGTGAGATGATCGCGCGGCACACCTCGCGTTTTAGCGCGGAAGTGAACGCCGATAACATTCTTATCACCTCCGGTTCGCAGCAAGCGCTCGACTTTATCGGGCGGCTGTTCATCAATCGCGGCGACTATATCGTGCTTGAATCGCCAACTTATCTGGGCGCGCTACAAGCGTGGAATGCTTTTGGCGCACAATACATCCCCGTCCGTTCGGATGAGCACGGGATGGTCGTAGACGAATTAGAAGCCGCGCTTCGCATCGGACCGAAATTTATCTACGTTCTGCCCAATTTCCAGAATCCCGGCGGCTCTACGCTGCCCCTTGAGCGGCGCAAACAACTCGTCAAGATCGCGGATAAATACGGCGTGCCGATCATTGAAGACGATCCCTACGGTCAATTGCGTTATGAAGGCGAACATATTCCGTCCATTGTGTCGCTGGACAGCGAATATCGCGGTCCGAATGGCGGACATTACAGCGGAAACGTGATTTATCTGAGCACGTTTTCGAAGTTGCTTGCGCCGGGTTTACGGTTAGGATGGGTCGTTGCGCCGCCGGAAGTGATTCAAAAATTGGCGGTGACAAAACAAGCCGCCGACTTGCATACTTCTTCGTTCAATCAATACGTCGCTTACGAGGTGGCGAAGGGCGGTTTCCTCGACGAGCATGTGAAATTAATCCGCGCTACCTATAAAGAACGTCGCGATGTAATGATCGAGATGATGGAAGAAATGTTCCCCTCCGGGGTGACATGGCGAAAACCGCATGGCGGCATGTTCTTGTGGAGCGTTTTGCCTGAAGGCATGGATTCGTCGGAGATGCTGAAGCGCGCAATTGAGCGGAAGGTCGCGTTTGTGCCGGGCGAACCGTTCCACCCAAACGGGGGCGGCAAGAATACTCTGCGACTCAATTTTTCCTATTCATCGCCGGAGATCATTCGCGAAGGCATGGCGAGGCTGGCGGAAACGTTGAAGGAGACGGTTATAAGCGCATAACCTGTTCTGATTCTATGGAATTGACCGGCTCGTTCGAATCCGAGCCGGTCAATTCGTTAAAGCTAGAAACTTTCGATCGTTGAAATTAATTCATCGAATGATCGGATGACCGGACAGTCGGCTTCGGGAAAGAAGCGACTGGGGTCGTACAGCACAGGCTGAAGTCCCGCACGGCGCGAACCGACTACGTCGGCGTAATAGTTATCTCCCACATAGGCGGTTTGCTCAGGAAGCGCTTTCGCTCGTTGTAACGCATGTCCGAAGATTTCAGGCTGAGGTTTGTACGAATCGACTTCGCCGCCGGCGAGCGTGAAGTTGAAGAAATCACCGATGCCATGCGCCGCTAATTCTTCGCCGAACGGCTGCGTACGATTCGAGATTACCGCCATAAAATAGCCGCGTTCTTTCAGTTCCTCTAAGGCGTTTTGCACGTCGGGGGGAACAATGCTGCGCGGCGTATAGAATTTCTGCATGTATGCAAGCACTTTGGGCGCGAGCGCTTTCGATTGCCGATGCGAAACGCCCAGCGCGAGCAATTGGCGATAGCTGTAATTGACCCAGAAGCCTTCGTTCTCGCCGTTATTTGCTTCTAAGTCGGCGTTGAGGTCGGTCGAGTTCGCCCAATAAGAAAATTCCCAACGCATGGCGCGATGGAAGTCTTTGTCGCTGAACTCAACGCCTAAAGAGCGAATGTATTCGGATGATGTGACGCCTCCGCCGGGCACACTGTGTCGCAACGTTCCGTCGAAGTCGAAAAAGATGGCTTTGATTTTCATATTGAATGTTTGAAGGTTCGAAAGTTGGAAGGATAAACGCACTGCCCTGCGACCGAGAGGTTTTACCCGCCGATGTGCGACATTTCCACTTTGGGCAAACCGGCTGTGTTTTCCGAGCGGAGTTCCGAGTAGCGGTCGGCGCGCGCGCCCCATACGCCGGCGACGGTTTCTAGAATCTCCTCGTCTGACGCGCCGTTTCGCAAGAGCGATTTTAAATCGTGACCTTTGACGGCGAACAGACAAGTGTATAGCTTGCCTTCAGCGGACAGGCGAATGCGCGTACAGTCGCGGCAGAATGCGTGCGTGACGGATGAAATGAACCCGATCTCGCCGCTTCCATCTTTGTAACGCCAGCGACTCGCCACCTCGCCGCGGTATCTGGCGTTGAGCGGCTCGATGGGCATGGCGGCGTTAATAATGTGGATTAATTCCGCAGAAGGCATCACATCGTCCAGCCGCCAGCCGTTGGAATGACCGACGTCCATATATTCGATAAAACGCAGAATATAACCTTTTTCGCGGAAGAAGCGCGCCATCGGCAAAACGCTCGATTCGTTCATTCCGCGTTTGACCACCATGTTAACCTTCACCGGTCTCAGCCCCACCTGCGCGGCTGCGTCCATGCCTTCGATGACCTTTGTGACGGGGAAGTTGACGTCGTTCATAGCTTTGAAAGTTCCATCATCCAGCGAATCTAAACTAACGGTGACGCGCTGCAATCCCGCCGCTTTCAAGGCGGACGCCTGCTTGGCGAGTAAAGAGCCGTTAGTCGTCAGCGTAAGGTCGAGATTGGGAATCTCAGCGAGTTGTTTTATAAGGATATGCAGGTCTTTGCGCACAAGCGGTTCGCCGCCGGTCAAACGGATCTTTTGTACGCCTAGCGATGTGAAAATACGCGCAAGCCGCGCAATCTCTTCAAAGGTTAGGATTTCATCGTGCGAAAGATAAGGGTAACGGGCGCCGAAAATTTCTTTCGGCATACAATATACGCAACGAAAGTTGCAACGATCGGTCACAGAAATGCGCAGATCGCGCAAGGGGCGGTGTAGAGTGTCTGTAATGGTCATGGTTTAAATATAGGCGAGCGCGCGAACGCGCAAAAGCGTTTTTCATTATAACAATTCTGCGCGAAACGTCTACTCAATTATTGTGTTTGACTTGCCCTTTCAGGCGTGCTATCATTTGCCATTATTTGCACTTTATTAAGGAGTTTTTATGAAAGTCAGCGTCGAATTTATTCTTCGGATTATTGGCATGATCTTTATTGGAATTATCGCAGGTTTTTGGGGTTACAGTTTGGGCGGCGATAATTTTTCAGAATCCATTCGTTTTATGGCGGTTATCGGATTGCTTGGCGGGCTGGCGGGGCTGGTGCTCACGCCGTATGTGACCACGCGCCCTGCGCATGCGGTGCGCGCCCGATTAGGGCGGCTTTCAGCGGAAATGCTGTTCGCCGGGTTATTCGGCATGATCGTCGGCTTGCTCGCGGCCGCCTTGCTTGCTTTTCCGCTTTCGCTTTTGCCCAAACCGTTTAGTCAGATCATGCCGCTGGCTGGCGTGATCGCGTGCGTGTGGCTGGGAATCTAGTTGTTCGTCATGCGGCAGGGAGATATTATGGGCTTGTTCAGCACGTTCAGCGGACGCGGCTGCTAGGGCGGTTCCTCGTCTGCATGGACTAATCTCAACCTCACAACCTTACTTGATACCAGCGTTATTTTTGACTGGACCGTTACAGA